>JASHTK010000278.1 GCA_030040575.1 Gammaproteobacteria bacterium | reverse complement strand
TGGACATCGCGATGGTCGGCAAGTACGTGCAGATCCGCGATTCCTACATCTCGCTCAACGAGGCGCTCACCCACGCGGGCTTGAAGTCCCGCACGCGCGTCAACGTGCACTACATCGAGTCCACGGACATCGAGCAGCGCGGCACGGGCGCGCTCGCGGGCATGGACGCGATCCTGGTCCCGGGCGGATTCGGGGAGCGCGGCATCGAGGGGAAGATCCAGGCCGTGCGCTTCGCCCGCGAGAGCCGCATTCCCTATCTCGGTCTGTGCCTCGGGTTGCAGATCGCCGTCATCGAGTACGGGCGCCACGTGCTCGGGCTCACCGACGCGCACAGCACCGAGTTCAACAAGGCGACCCCGCATCCGGTGATCGCGCTCATTGCCGAGTGGCAGGACCAGGCGCTCGGCTCGCAGCTGCGCACCGAGGCCTCGGCCAAGGGCGGCACCATGCGGCTCGGCGCGCAGGAGGTGCTGCTCACCCCCGGATCGCGGGCCCGCGAGCTCTACGGGCGCGACACGGCGCACGAGCGCCACCGCCATCGCTTCGAGTTCAACAACCGCTACCTCGAGCGGTATCGGCAGGCGGGGCTCAAGTTCTCCGGGTTCTCCCGCGACGGCCTCGTCGAGATCATCGAGCTGCCGAGCCATCCCTGGTTCGTCGCGACGCAGTTTCATCCGGAATTCACCTCGACGCCGCGCGACGGGCATCCGCTCTTCACCGCCTTTGTGCGCGCGGCGCGCGCGCAACGTCTCGCGCAGCTGCCCGCGGCCGCCGGAGCATGAGGCTCGCCGGGCACCTCGTCGGCCTCGACCGGCCCTTCTTCCTCATCGCCGGTCCGTGCGTCATCGAGAGCGCCGCGCTCACGGCGGACATTGCCGGGCGGCTGAAGGAGATCACCGCGAGGCTCGCCATACCCTTCATCTTCAAGGCCTCCTTCGACAAGGCGAACCGGTCCTCCCGCGGCAGCTACCGCGGCCCGGGCATCGAGTCGGGACTGCGCGTGCTCGAGAGCGTGCGCAAGGAGGTGGGCGTGCCGGTGCTCACGGACGTGCACGAGGACACCCCCGTCGCGGAGGTCGCCGCCGTCGTGGACGTGCTGCAGACGCCGGCGTTTCTCTGCCGCCAGACCAACTTCATTGTGAGCGTCGCCTCGCAGGGCAAGCCCGTCAACATCAAGAAGGGGCAGTTCCTCTCCCCGTGGGAGATGAAGAACGTCGTGGACAAAGCGCGCTCGACGGGCAACGACGGCATCCTCGTCTGCGAGCGCGGGTTCTCCTTCGGCTACCAGAACCTCGTCTCCGACATGCGCTCGCTCTCGATCATGCGTGAGACCGGCTGCCCCGTCGTCTTTGACGCGACGCACTCGGTGCAGCTGCCGGGCGGGCAGGGAACGAGCTCCGGGGGACAGCGCGAGTTCGTCCCGGTGCTCGCACGCGCCGCGGTCGCGGCGGGCGTCGCCGGGCTGTTCATGGAGACGCACCCGAACCCGGCCGAGGCGCTCTCCGACGGGCCGAACGCCTGGCCGCTCGCGCACATGGAGGCGCTGCTCGCGACGCTGCAGGCGCTCGACCGGGCCGTCAAGTCGGCGCCGCTCGCGGAGTCCCTCCTGTGAGCGCGCGTGCTTCGCGGGCCGGCCGCCGCTCTGCTAGGCTTCGGCGCCTATGAAGTGGCTCGCCGCTGCGCTGGCGGTCGTCCTGGTGCTCCTGCAGTATCGGCTGTGGATCTCCGACGACGGCGTGCGCGCGCTCGCGCCGCTCGAGGCTTCCGTCGCGGCGCAGGGCGCGGACAACGCTCGGCTCGAGGAGCGCAATCGCCGGCTCGCCGCGGAGGTGCACGACTTGAAGAGCGGCACCGCGGCCCTGGAGGAGCGGGCCCGCTCGGATCTCGGCATGATCGGCCCGAACGAGACCTTCTACCAGGTCGTGCCCCGCGCGACGAGCTCGAGCCCCGCCCGGACGCAGACCGCGGCGCGCTGAGGCGCCGGCCGCACCCGCGCCATGCACTACTGGCTCGTCATGCCAGCCGCGGGGAGCGGGAGCCGCTTCGGCGACCGCCACCCCAAGCAGTACACCGAGATCCTCGGGCGCGCCCTGATCGAATGGGCCCTCGACCCCTTCGCGCGCGATCCACGCTGCGCCGCCCTCGTCGTGGCGCTCGCCGCGGCCGATGCGCACTGGGCCCGCATCGCGCGGCGGGTCTCAAGTCGCATCGAGACCGTCGAGGGCGGTGCGGACCGCAGCCAGTCGGTGCGGCGCGGGCTCGCCGCGCTCGCCGGCCGCGCCGCGCCCGACGACTGGGTGCTGGTGCACGATGCGGCTCGACCCTGCCTCGCGCGGGCGGACCTCGAGCGGCTGCTCGCCGAGTGCCGCGATCACCCGGTCGGCGGCCTGCTCGCGGCGCCGGTCACCGACACCCTGAAGCTCTGTGCCTCCGGCACCGGCATCGAGCGCACGGTCGACCGCGCCGGGCTCTGGCGCGCGCTCACGCCGCAGATGTTCCGCTATGGGCCGCTCTGCGCGGCGCTCGATGCCGCCTTCGCCGCCGGCCGCTCCCCGACGGATGAGGCCCAGGCGCTCGAGTGGACCGGCGCGCATGCGCTGCGAGTCGAGGGATCCGCGACCAATCTCAAGATCACGACCCGCGAGGATCTGGCGCTCGCGGTCGCGCTGCTCGGCGGCCAGAGCTCCGGAGGCGCGATGAGGATCGGATCGGGATTCGACGTGCACGGGTTTGGACCCGGCGAGTTCGTGATGCTCGGCGGGGTGCGCATCCCGCACACGCACGGGGTCCGCGCCCATTCGGACGGAGACGTCGTGCTGCATGCGCTCTGCGACGCGCTGCTCGGGGCGGGCGGCCTCGGGGACATCGGCCAGCATTTCCGCGACGACGATCCGCGCTGGCGCGGCGTCGCGAGCGGCGGATTCGTCCGCGCCGTGCTCGCCATGCTGCGACAGCGCGGTCTTGCGGTCGCGAACGCCGATGTCACGCTCCTCGCCGAGGCGCCGCGGCTCTCGGCCTACCGGGACGAGGTGCGGGCGAGCGTCGCCGCGCTGCTCGAGGTGGAGGCCGACTGCGTCAACATCAAGGCGACGACGACCGAGCGCTTGGGGTTCCTCGGCCGGCGGGAGGGCATCGCCGCGCAGGCGGTCGTGCTCCTGCGCCAGGCTCAGCCGCCGTGAGCGGAGAGCAGCGCGTACACCGCGCCCGTCCCGCCATCGACGCTGCGGGCGGAGACGAACGCGAGGACACGATCGCTGCGCTGCAGGACCGCGCTCACCGTCGCCTTCAGCACCGGACCGCGCGGGCCGGACCTCAGGCCCTTGCCGTGAACGATCCGCACGCAGGTGAGGTGCCGGCCGAGCGCCTCGGCCAGGAACTCGCCGAGCGCGGCCTTCGCCTGCCGCACCGTGAGGCCGTGCAGATCGAGGTCCGCCTGGACCCGGTAGTGGCCCCGGCGGAGCTTGCGCAGCACGGAGTCCTGGACGCCGGCGCGTGCGTAAGAGCTCACCTCCCCTCCGGCGAGGCTCGCATCGTCGGCCGGGGTCCTCAGGCTCTCATCGAGGATGGCGAGCCGATCGGCGCGCGTGAAGCGCGCGCGAGCCGGCGGCTTCGCGCGCGGGGCAGGCACGTGGTCGTGAGCGAGCGGCCGCACGTCGCGAGTCGCCTCGCGGAACAGGGCGCTCTCGTCCTCGCGCGCGGCAGCAGGCACGGCAGCTCGAGCCTCCCCGTGACGGCCGTCACCCGCTATATTGTCGCGCCGCTTCACCCCGGCCATGACTGCATAAGATAGCGTGAAGATTCTCCTCAGCAACGACGATGGGTACCGGGCCGAGGGAATCTTGCGCCTGCGGGCGGCGCTCGCGCCGCTCGCCGAGGTCACCATCGTTGCGCCGGATCGCAACCGCAGCGGGGCGAGCAACTCCCTCACCCTCGATGTGCCGCTGCGGGTCTTCGAGCCCGAGCCGGGCGTGTACTACGTGATCGGCACCCCGACCGACTGCGTGCACCTCGCGATCTCCGGGCTGTTCGATTTCGAGCACGACATGGTGATCTCGGGAATCAACGACGGGCCGAACCTCGGCGACGACGTGCTTTACTCGGGCACCGTGGCGGCGGCCGTCGAGGGACGCTTCCTCGGGCTGCCGACGCTCGCGCTCTCCCTGTGCACCGAGGCGCAGAGCGGGCGGCACTTCGAGAGCGGGGCCCGCGTCGCGCGCTTGCTGCTCGAGCGGCTGCTCGAGCGGCCCCTCGAGCGGGCGCTCATCCTCAACGTCAACGTGCCCGACGTACCCTTCGAGCAGATCGAGGGCTTTCGAGCGACGCGACTCGGCTTCCGGCACCGCTCGGAGCAGGTGATCCGCGCGCAGGATCCGCGCGGGCGGCCGGTCTACTGGGTCGGACCGGCCGGGCCGCAGCAGGACGCCGGTCCCGGCACCGACTTTGACGCGATCGCCGCGGGCTACGTGTCGGTCACGCCGCTGCAGATCGATTTCACGCGGCACGCGGCGCTGCCCGCGATCGCGAGCTGGCTGGACGGCCTGCATGAGTGACACGCGGATGACGGGCATCGGGATGACCTCGGCCCGCACGCGCGACCGGCTGGTGCAGCGCCTGCGGGAGCAGGGGATCGCGAACCTCACGGTCCTCGAGCGCATCCGCAACGTGCCGCGGCACATCTTCGTGGACGAGGCCCTGAGCAGCCGCGCGTACGAGGACACCGCCCTGCCGATCGGCTTTGGACAGACCATCTCCCAGCCCTACATCGTCGCGCGCATGACGGAGGCGCTGCTCGAGGGGCCGCCGCTCGCGAGCGTCCTCGAGGTCGGAACCGGCTGCGGGTACCAGACCGCCGTGCTCGCGCCGCTCGTCGAGCGGCTCTTCACGATCGAGCGCATCGAGCCGCTCCTCGAGCGCGCCAAGCAGCGCCTGAAGGAGCTCGAGGTGCGCAACGTGCGCTTTCGCCACGGAGACGGCGGCGCCGGCTGGAAGGCGCACGCCCCGTACGATGGCATCCTCGTCGCCGCGGCGCCGCTCACGGTTCCCGAGCTGCTGTTGCAGCAACTCGGCCCCAGCGGGCGCCTCATCGTGCCGATCGGACCGGAGGGCGAGCAGGAGCTCGTCCGCTTCACGCGCAAGGCCGAGCGCATCGAGCGCCAGGCGCTCGGCCCGGTCGCGTTCGTCCCGCTCCTCGCGGGGACGATCTAGCTTGAGAGGTTACACGACAACTGTCGTGTAACTTGCTGAATGGAAAATAGTCCGGCTGAAAGCAAGATCGCGTGCTGTCCCGCATGACGCGCGGACGAGCGGCGCGGCGCCGCATCCTTCTGAGATGCGGGGAAACCTCGTGCCGCGCAAACGGCTTGCGCCTGGAACTGCAAGCCGATTACTATGTCGCCGAACAACGACATACGGCGGTCGGGAGAAGGCACAGGGTGGAGAGACCGACGAAAAGCAACAATAAGCGTGCGCAAAAACAATAAGATAGAGCCAATTGTTCGAGTCTGTCAGCTTCGAATGATTGTGTGATGGTGGAAGCTCTCGCTCTGTGCCTTCTCTAGACCGCCGCGCGGCTCGACCGCCCCGCGCGGCGGGTCATTCCGGAAACAGCAGCGCGACCACTCGGCGCTCCTCCTGCACGAGGATGTTGTAGGTGCGGCAGGCCGCGTGCAGATCCATCGGCTCGAGCCCGATGCCGCGCGAGGCGAACGCCTCGCGCACCGGAGCGCTCGGGAAGCGCTGCGTGCGCCCGGTGCCGAGTAGCACGACCTCCGGATTCAAGGCGAAGACCGGCTCGAGATGCGCGGTGGCGAGCTGCGCCGGGCTCGGCGCGTCCCAGTCCGTGATGAGCGTGTCGGCCGAGACGATGCAGGACGTGCTCACCAGGCGCTCGCCGATGCGGACCGCGCCCGCCGCGTAGCCGCGAACCCAGTTGACATCTCCGCGAGCGTCGAGCGTGAGCTTCATGCCGCTACCATACCCTTCGTGCGCGAGCTCGTCCTCATCCTCTCCGATCTGTACTTCGCCTCCGGCGCCGCCGTCGTCGCGCGCTCA
>JASHTK010000277.1 GCA_030040575.1 Gammaproteobacteria bacterium | reverse complement strand
CGAGCCTGGACCCTCGACGTCGCAGGCACGTGTCCGCCCGCCACGGCGTGCGGTGCTCGCGGCAGGTCTGCTGGCCGTCGCGGCCTCGTGGCTCGCGCTCTCAGCGTTTCGCCCGCTGTTCAACCCCGACGAGGGGCGCTACGCGGAGATTCCGCGGGAGATGCTCGCGACGGGGGACTGGATCGTCCCGCGGCTCGATGGGCTCGTGTACATCGAGAAGCCGCCGCTGCAGTACTGGGCGACCGCGCTCGCGTTCCGTCTGCTCGGGCAGAGCGAGGGATCGGCGCGCCTTTATACCGGCCTCTGCGGACTCGCGACGGCCCTGCTCACCGGGTGGCTCGCCCTGCGGCTCTGGGGCCGCACCGCGGCGTGGCGCAGCGGCATCGTCTGCGCAAGCTCGCTCCTCGTCATGGTGATGAGCCACCAGTTGACGCTCGACATGAGCCTCACGCTCCTCATGACGGTGACGCTCGCCGCCTTCTGCGTGGCGCAGGATCCGCGCACCAGCGCGGGTGCGCGGCGCGGATGGATGGCGCTCGCCTGGGCGAGCGCCGCCGGCGCCTTTCTCACGAAGGGGCTCGAGGCGGGCGCTCTCCCGCTGCTCGCGCTCGCCGCTTACTGCGTGCTCCAGCGCGATTGGAAGCCCTGGGCGCGGCTCTTCCCGCTCGCGGGCCTCGCGATCTTCCTGCTCGTCACGGTCCCGTGGCTGATCGCCATCGAGCGCAGGCTGCCCGCGTTCCTCGACTTCTTCTTTGTGCGCGAGCACCTCGAGCGGTTCCTGACGCGCGTCGAGGCGCGCTACCAGCCGTGGTGGTTCTTCGGCGAGGTGCTCGCGATCGGCTCGCTGCCGTGGATCGTCCCGATGGCGCGGGCTCTCGCGACCGGCTGGCGCGCCTCCGAGCCGCGAGGCCGCCTCGACGCCCGGCGGCTGCTCTGGGTGTGGAGCCTCGTCGTCCTCGTCTTCTTCTCCCTGTCCGACTCGAAGCTGATTCCCTACATCCTGCCCATGTTTCCGGCGCTCGCGCTGCTCGTCGGCAGCGCGGCGGAGGCCGAGCTCCTCGACGACCTGCGGGCGACGGCCGTCGGCCTCGTCGTCGCGGGCGCGCTGCTCGGCGTGGGCGCGACCGTCCTGCCGCGACTGCTCCACGATCCCTCGCGGGCGCCGTACCTCCTTGGCCTGCGCGCGCCGCTCCTGTACCTCGGCGCGTCCCTCGTCGCCGGCGGCACGCTCGCGCGCGCCGTCCGCGGCGGGAGCCTCGCGTTGACCGCCGTGATCGGCGGCACGGGCTACGCGGCGTTCATCGGCCTGCTGTGGGCCGCGCGGATCCTCGCCCCGATCTACTCCGGCCGGCCGCTCCTCGAGCAGCTCTCCCCGGCGCTGCGCGCCGTCCCGGCGGTCTACAGCGTGCGAATGTATGATCAGAGCCTGCCGTTTTACCTGAGGCGCACCGTGACGCTCGTCAACTATCGAGGAGAGCTCGCCTTCGGCCTCACGCTCGCGCCGGGCGAGGCGATCGACTCGCTCGCCGACTTCGAGCCGCGCTGGCGCGCGCAGCTGCAGGCGCTCGCGGTGATGCAGCCGCCCACCTACGCCGTACTGAGGCGCGCCGGGCTGCCGATGGTGCTGCGGGCGCGCACGCCGAACGAGCTGCTCGTGAGCCGGCGCTGAGACCATGAGCCCGATCACCTGGACTTTGCTGCTCGGTGGCGTCGCGCTCAACGCGGCGGCGCAGCTGCTCCTGAAGGGCGCGACGCGCTCGAGCGGGGTGCTGTTCGCGGACCGCGGCGGCGTGTCGTGGACCGCGGCGGAGCACCTGTTGCGCGCGCCGCCCCTGTGGGGGGGGCTCGCCTGCTACGCGGTGAGCGTCGTGCTGTGGGTCGGCGCGCTCTCGCGCGTTCCGGTGAGCGTCGCCTATCCGCTGCTCTCGATCGGCTACATCGTCAACGCGTTCGCGGCCGCGGCGCTGTTCGGCGAGGCACTCACCGCCGTGAAGCTCGCCGGGATCGCCCTCATCGTCGCCGGCGTCATCGTCCTCACGCGGCTCGGGAATTAAGACCATGAAGCGGCGGGATCGAGCGAGCGACATCGGGCCGGTACCGGCCGCGCGCATCGAGACGGCCGCAGAGTCGTTCCTGCCCATGACCCGCCCGAGCATCGATGAGGAGACGATCGCCGGCGTCGCGGAGGTGCTGCGCTCGGGGTGGATCACCTCCGGCCCGCAGCTGCAGGCGTTCGAGGCGCGCCTCTCCGAGTACGTCGGCGGACGCCCGGTGCGGGCGTTCAACTCGGGCACCTGCACCATGGAGATCGCCCTGCGCATCGCGGGCATCGGTCCGGGCGATGAGGTCGTCACGACGCCGCTCTCCTGGGTGGCGACGAGCAACGTCATCCTCGCGGTCGGGGCGCGGCCGATCTTCGTCGATATCGATCCGGTGACGCGGAACATCGATCTCGACCGCATCGAGCCCGCGATCACGCCCGCGACGCGCGCTCTGCTGCCCGTCGACCTCGCCGGGTTGCCGGTGGACCGTGACCGGCTCCATCAGATCGCGCGGCGGCACGGGCTGCGCGTGATCGAGGATGCGGCGCAGGCGCTCGGCAGCACCTGGCGCGGCCGGCGCATCGGGTCCTTCGGCGACTTCGTGTCGTTCAGCTTCCACCCCGCGAAGAACCTGACGACGATCGAGGGCGGCTGTCTCGTGCTGAACGACGCGCGTGAGGCGGGGCTCGCCGAGCGCTACCGACTGCAAGGGGTCGTGCGCACCGGCTTCGACGGGATGGAGGTCGAGATCGCGGGCGGCAAGTTCAACCTCACCGATGTCGCCGCGCGAGTCGGGCTCGGCCAGCTCGAGCGCCTCGCGGGGTTCAATGCGCGGCGGCGCGAGCTCGCGAGCGCCTACTTCCGGGCCTTCGAGGACCGCGGGGCGCGCGAGCTCGGGCTTGCGCTGCCGGTCGCCGACTTCGCCGGGACGAACTGGCACATGTTCCAGGTCGTGCTCCCCGAGGAGCGCCTGCGCGTTCCGCGCGCGGAGGTCATGCGGCTGCTGCACGATGCCGGGATCGGCACCGGCGTGCACTATCCGGCCATTCACCTCTTTGCGCTCTACCGGCGCCTCGGCTGGCGGCCGGGCGACTTCCCGCAGGCCGAATACGTCGGGCGCAACATCCTGACGCTGCCCCTGTTCCCGGCCATGCGCGATGCGGACGTGCCCCGGGTCGCCGAGGCGCTCGTCGGCATCCTGCGAGCCCACCTGCGCTGACGGGCTCAGTGCCGGCGCGGCTTGAGGAGAAAGTCGTTGCGGTCGGCCGACTGCACGCGCACGCGCACGGTGTCGGGGCCGCGCTCGAGAGTGAGGGGGATCTGCGAGCCGGCGGGCCCGACGCTCCAGATCCGGCGGAACAGGTCCGCGAGGCTCGAGACCGGCTGGTCCGCGACCGCGAGCACGAAGTCGCCGCGGCGGACCCCGGCACGGTGCGCCGGCCCGCTCTGTGCGAGCATGCTCACGACGAGGCGGTCCTGCAGCTCCGAGGCGTACAGTCCAAGCCACGGGCGCGGTGGCCCGCCCGGGCGTCCGAAGCTCGTGAGGTCGTGGTAGACCGGCTCGAGCAGATCGATCGGGACGAACATGTTCGCATCGTAGGTCTCCCCGCTCACCGCCTCCTGCACCAGGAGCGATCCGATGCCGACCAGCCGGCCGTCGGGGTCGAGGAGCGCGGTGCCGCCCCACTCCGGGTGCGGCGGCGCCGTGAACAGCGCCTCCTCGAGCAGGTACTCCCAGGACCCGGCGAACTCCCGGCGGGCGATGATCTTGGCGGTGAGCGAGTGAGGCAGGCCGCCGTGGCCGATCACGATCACCTCGTGGGTCACATTGAGCGAGCGGGCCGAGCCGCGCTCGAGCGCCGGAGTGGCAAGGGAGCCGAGCGGCAGGATGAGCCCGAAGCCCGTGGTCTGATCGTAGGCGAGCGCGTGCCCGGGAACGACCCGCCCGTCGTGGGTCGTGAGCCAAATGGTGCTCGCCTCGGTGATCAAATAGCCGATCGTGAGGACGAGGCCGTCGGCGCCGATGACCGCTCCGCTGCCGACGCGCTCGGTGCCGAGCACGTTCGCGGTGAACGCATCCTCGGGCACCTCCGCATGCACCATGACCACGGCCCGCACCGCGGAGGCGAGGTCGAAGCGCACCTGCTCGGGCCTTGGCTGCAGCGCCGCCGGGAATGACCATTCGGTGTGGTCGGCCATGCTGCGCCAATGTACCATTTCCCGCGCGCGCCATGACCGTGGGTGCTCCTCGCCGCCGTGCGCCGATCCGTCCTCGCAGTGGTCATGAGCCTCGCCGTGCTCGGCGCGGCGGGCGGGGCCCCGCGCGCCGGCGCGGCGGCGCAGGTCGAGG
>JASHTK010000028.1 GCA_030040575.1 Gammaproteobacteria bacterium | reverse complement strand
GCCTCGGCGTCGCCTCCGCCGGCCTGCTCTTTCCGCTGCTCTCGCCCTTTCTCGGCTGGGTGGCCGTGTTCCTCTCGGGCAGCGACACCTCGGGGAACGCGCTCTTCGGCAACCTTCAAGTCGTCGCGGCCCACCAGTTGCATCTCAATCCGATCCTGATCGCGGCGACCAACTCATCGGGCGGCGTCATGGGCAAGATGATCTCGCCGCAGAACCTCGCGACCGGCGCCTCGGTGACCGCCCTGCACGGGGAGGAGGGCACGGCGCTCGCGCGGACCTTCAAGCACAGCCTCATCCTCACGGTGCTGCTGAGCCTCCTCGTCATCCTGCAGCAGTACGTCGTGCCGTGGATGGTGCCGAGATGACCGCGATATGATCCGCGCATGACTCCCCCGCACAGCCGCTCCGGCCCTCACCCCGATCACGATCGGGCGCACGACCCTGACCACGATCAGGGCGGTCACGCCGGACACGAAGCGCACCACCACGCGGGCCACGCCGGGCATGCCGAGCACGCCGGACACGCGGGGCACGCCGGACATGCCGGACATTCGCACGCCGCCGGCGCGGAGGAATGGCGGGTCGCCTGGGCCTTCCTGATCATCACCGTCTTTCTCGCCGTGCAGCTCGCGGGCGGCGTGATCTCGGGCTCCCTCGCGCTCCTCGCGGACGCGGGCCACATGGTCTCGGACGCCGTCGCCCTCGGCATGAGCTGGGCGGCGCTGCGCATCGGCCGGCGCCCGGCGGACCTGCTGCGCTCGTACGGCTACCGGCGCCTCGAGGTGCTGGTCGCCTTCGCGAACGGCTGCGCGCTCTTCGTCATCACCGCGTGGATCGCCTTCGAGGCCGCCTGGAGGCTCACCGCCCCGCGGCACGTCCTCGGGCGGCCGATGCTCGCGGTCGCGGTCGCCGGGCTCCTCGCCAACGCGGCGGCGTTCGCGATTCTGAGCGGCGGCCGGCGCGAGAATCTCAATCTGCGCAGCGCCTGGCTGCACGTGCTCGGGGACCTGCTCGGATTCGCCGTCACGATCATCGCCGCAGCCGTCATCCTCCTCACGGGCTGGTCACGGATCGACCCCATCCTCTCGCTGGTCGTCGCGGCGCTGATCTCGCGTAGTGCGGCACAGATCGTGCGATCGTCGGGCCACATCCTGCTCGAGGGCACACCGGCGGGCCTCGACGTGGCGAGCGTCCGCGCCGATCTCATGGCAGTGCTGCCCGCGGTGTGCGACGTACACCACGTGCATGCCTGGTCGCTCACCGAGCAGCAGCAGTTCATCACCCTGCACGTGCGCGTCACGCCCGGCACCGATCTCACCGCCCTCGTGCCCGCCATTAGCAGCCGGCTCGAGCATCGCTTCGGCATCGCGCACTCGACGATCCAGGTGGATCACACCGACTGCGCGGACGAGCAGCACGCCTGAGGCAGCGGTCCCGAGCGTGAGGCGGCGGAGGAGCGCCGGGATGGCTCGCCGGCCGCGGCGGGCGGGGGATGCCCGGGGCCGGCGGAGGCGGGTCGTGCCTACCCCGGATAAGGTGTTTATACTGCCGGTCGCCGGTCACCGTGCCAGAATTTTCGTTGCGGGGCGAGCCCTCGCCCGAGGATCCGTGGCGATCAGCACATCGGGAGACGCGCGATGAACGTTGCACAAGTTGCCGCCGAGATCATGAAGCGTGAAGGGACCCCCTATCTGCTCGCCTACCCGCTCAATCCTCTCACCGAGTCCTGCGCGGCCGCGGGCATCCGCCCGATCATCGTGCGCCAGGAGCGGATCGGCCTGCACATGGCCGACTGCATCAGCCGGCAGACCTCGGGCGAGACGGTGGGCGTCTTCTGCATGCAGATGGGCCCGGGATGCGAGAACTCCTTCGGTGCCGTCGCCCAGGCCTGGTCCGAGGGAGTGCCCCTCATCGTCATGCCGGGCGGCTACCCGCGCGAGGCGACGTTCGTGCGGCCGAATTTCAGCGCGACCCTCAATTACCAGCACGTCACCAAGGCGTGCGAGCTCATCACGACGCCCGAGATGATCGTCCCGGCCATGCGGCGCGCGTTCACGATGGCGCGCAACGGCAGGCCCGGCCCCGTGCTCCTCGAGGTGCCCGCGGACATGTGGGACCAGGAGGTCAAAGGAGAGCTCAACTACACGCCGGTCAAGCGCGCCCGCTTCGCGCCGGATCCCGCCGCGATCGACGCCGCCGCGGAAGTCCTCATCAAGGCGCAGCGGCCGCTCATCTACGCCGGCCAGGGCGTGCACTACGCACAGGGCTGGGAGGAGCTGCGCCGGGTGGTCGATCTGCTCGAGGCGCCCATCTGCACGAGCCTCGAGGGCAAGAGCGCCATCGCGGAGACTCATCCGCTCGCGCTCGGCTCGGGCGGCGTGTCGATGCCCCGCCCCGTCTACGATCACGTGCAGAGCGCGGATGTGGTGTTCGGCGCCGGCGTGAGCTTCACGGCGACGGGCTTCGGGATCCGCTTCCCGACCCGCAACAAGGTGTTCATCCACAACACCGTGGACCCGATGGAGATCAACAAGAACATTCCGACCGATTATCCGCTGGTGGGCGATGCCAAGCTCACGCTCGCGATGCTCCACGAGGCCATCAAGGACCGCCTCGGCGGCGGGCCGCGCGGATTGCTCGCGGGACGGGCCGCTCAAATCAAGAAGGACCACCAGGCATGGCTCGCCGAGTGGATGCCGCTGCTCACGAGCGAGGACAAGCCCCTATCGCCCTACCGGGTGATCTGGGACCTCGCGCAGGTGGTCGACATGGACAACACGATCATCACGCACGACGCCGGCAGCCCGCGCGATGAGCTCTCGCCGTTCTGGAAGCCGACGGCCCCGCTCGGCTACATCGGCTGGGGCAAGACGACGCAGCTCGGCTACGGCTTGGGACTCGCGATGGGCGCGAAGCTCGCGCATCCGCAGAAGCTCTGCATCCATGTGTGGGGCGACGCCGCGATCGGCATGACGGGCATGGACTGCGAGACGGCGGTGCGCAACAAGATCCCGATCCTCACGATCCTCTTCAACAATCACTCGATGGCGATGGAGATCCCGCACATGGAGGTCTCCACCGAGAAGTACCACTCGACCGACATCTCGGGACACTACGCGGACTGGGCGGCCGCGCTCGGCGCGTACTCCGAGCGAGTGACCGACGCGGATGAGGTGACGCACGCCCTGTTGCGCGCCATTCACGCGACGAAGCGGGGCCAGCCCGCGTTCATCGAGTTCATCACCACGAAGACCAAGGTGTACTCGGAGTTCCACGGCGGCCCGCGCCCGGCCTGAGCGGCCGCGCGCCGCCTCACCACCCCGGTCGCTGTCGGTACGGCAGCAGCGACACGTAGGCGAAGACCCGGTGGATCTTGCCGCCGCGGATCTTGAACGTCTCGATGATCTCGGTGGTGTTCGGGTAGGAGGAGAGGCTCACCGGATGCGGGCCCGTCCCGGCGCTCGGCACGAAGTGCGTCGGAATGTTGCCCGGATGCTGGAACATCACCACCGCGTAGACGATCCCCCGCTGCGGATCGACGAGCAGGAAGCGCCGGTGCGTGATCTCGTGGATGTAGCTGAACATCTTCGTATCGAGCTGCGCGCCCGCGCTCATCGCCGGCCGCGAGGCCGTCGCCGGCGACGGGGCGGTCTGCTGCCCGTTCTCGATGCGGATGCAATCCTCGGCGAAGGGCACGATGCGGCCGTTGCCCCGGACGATGCCGTCGAAGTACCGGTCCGCATCGCGAATCAGCGCCTCGCGCGAGCTGCGCTCGCCGCTCGGCACCGGCTCCTCCCACACCGCGCTTGCCTCGATGAGCCGGTCGAAGGCACCGTGAATGCCCGTCGCCTGGCGGATGACGAAGGTCTCGACCTCGCTCAGGCGGCGGTCGCGCTCCTTCAGCCGCACTCCGAGCAGTGCCCTCTGTCCGTTCTCCTCGACGGTGCCGTAGAAGGCCGCCTGCGCGCTCGCCGCATCCTCGATGTAGAGCTTGAACGTGCCGAGGCCGCCGATCGTCTGCCAGAGCCCATCGCCGAGCGCCATCCGGTTGGTGTTCTCGGTGAACTTCACATCGGCCGTCGTGCGCAGGTGCGAGGGGTCGTGCGCGACGAGCGCCGCGAGGTACTCATCCATCAGCCCCTTGAGGCACGCGCGGTCGCAGCGCGAGCCGCCCGCGGCGGTGGCGGCGGCGACCGTCGCGGGTCCGCCCGCGAGCCACCCGCTCGCGAGCCATCCGCTCGCGAGCCATCCGCTCGCGATGAGCAGCGCGGCGAGGCGCGCGTTCGCCCGGCCGAGCATGGCATGACCCCCTTTCCGCGTTGGCTCCAGGCGGCGAGCGTAGCAGCTTCGCCGGTCCGGCTGAACCCACCCGGGCCGCCGGGCGGAGCCCGGTGATAGGATACTCGACGCCACCGCGAGAACCCCCGAGCGGCGCTGCGTGAGCGAGCCGCGGCGCAGGAGAGTCCGCATGAAGATCGGCTTGCAGGTGCCCAACTTCACCTATCCCGGAGGGGCGGGCCGGATCCGCGCCACGCTCGGGGAGATCGCAGGGGTCGTGGACGACGCCGGATTCCAGAGCCTGTGGGTGATGGATCATTTCTTCCAGATCAGCGTCGTCGGCCCGCACGAGAACGAGATGCTCGAGGGCTACACCACCTTGGGCTTCTTTGCGGCCCGCACCTCCAAGGTGAAGCTCGGCACGATGGCGACGGGGGTGATCTACCGCTACCCGGGCATCCTCGTGAAGACCGTGACCACGCTCGATGTCCTCTCGGGCGGCCGCGCGTACTTCGGAGTCGGCGCCGGCTGGAACGAGCAGGAATCGCAAGGCCTCGGAGTGCCGTTTCCGCCGATCGCCGTGCGCTTCGAGCTGCTCGAGGAGGCGCTGCTGATCGCCAAGCAGATGTGGTCGGGAAGCCGTGGTCCGTATTCCGGGCGGCACAACCGCCTCACGGAGACGCTCTGCAGCCCGCTACCGCTCTCGCGGCCTCATCCGCCGATCCTCGTCGCAGGCGGCGGCGAGAAGAAGACCCTGCGGCTCGTCGCGCAGTACGGCGACGCCTGCAATCTCTTCGGATCCTCCGAGCTCGTGCGGCCGAAGCTCGACATCCTGAAGCGGCATTGCGACGCCCTCGGCCGCGACTACGGCTCGATCGAGAAGACGACGCTCGGTACCGCGGATCTGCGTCCGGGCAAGATGAGCGCCCGGGACGTGATCGAGCAGTGCAAGGCCCTCGCCGCGCTCGGCGTTCAGCAGGCGATATTCAATCTGCCGAACGTCCACGAGGTGAGGCCGCTCGAGGTCTTTGGCCGCGAGATCATCCCCGCGGTGGCCGGATTCTAGGCGGCGGCAGCCAAGCGCACTCGGCGAGCGTGCTGCTTTAAGTGGAACCCGCTGCATGACGACGCCTCGGCACGGCACCGGGCCCTACGCTTCGCCTCCTTGCTTAGCGCACGAGCTCGACCCGGCCGACGTCATGCGCTGGCGCAAGGCCGAGCGCGAGCGCCTCATCGCGGCACGGCTCGCAACGCCGAGCGAGCTCCGGCGCCGCTGGAGCGCCCAGATCGCGCACGCGCTCGCGGGCGCGATCGGCGAGGTCGCCGGACTCACCGTGAGCGCCTACTCGCCGTTCCGCGGCGAGCCGGTTCTGCACGACCTGCTCAAAAGCATCCAGGCTCGCGGCGGCCGAACCGCTCTGCCCGTCGTCCTCGCGCCCGGCCAGCCGCTCCTCTTCCGGGCCTGGTCCCCGGGAGACCCGACCGAGCGCGGGGTATGGAGCATTCCGGTTCCGAGCGTGCGAGCCGCGGTCGTGGTCCCCGATGTGGTGATCGCTCCGGTGGTCGGCTTCGATCCCGCCTGCTTTCGCTTGGGCTACGGAGGCGGCTTCTTCGATCGCACCCTCGCCGCCTTCGCGAAGCGCCCGCGTGTCTTCGGCGTCGGCTACTCGCAGGCCGCGATCGCGACGATCCACCCGCAGCCCCACGACATCCCGATGGGAGCGATCGTCACGGAGTGCGGTGTGCTCGGGCCGAGCCTCACTCGCTGAGCGTCGCGGCGTCATCGGCGAGCTGCAGGCGGCCGAGTCGCAGGTAGCACAGCCGCGCGAGCAGCAACGCGGCGAGTGCCCCGAGCAGCATCGGCGTGGCGGCCGCAACGAACAATCGCCGCATCGGCACGTGTGCGCCGATCAGCACGCCGCCGATGAGCGGCCCCACGATCGAGCCGAATCGTCCGATCGCGAGCGCCCAGCCGACGCCGCTCGCGCGGAACGCCGTCGGATAGAGCAACCCGGAGGCGGCGTTGTTGCCGAATTGTGCGCCGAGCACCGCGAATCCCGCCGCGGCCGCAAGCAGCGTGAGCGCGGACGAGCCGCCGGCGAGCCCGATGGACGCAATGGCCGGCACGGCAAAGGCGAACAGCCCCGCGATGGCGACGAAGCCCACGCGGTCGAGCAGCACGCTGATCAGCAAGCCCCCGACGGTGCCCCCGACGTGATAGCACGTCGTCGCGAGGGCCGCGCGCTGCGGCGAGAGGCCCGCACTCTCGAAGAGAATCGGCATCCAGTTGTTGAGAAAGTAATTGGCCATCAGCGCGACCCCGAAGCACAGCCACAGGAGCGGCGTGATCAGGGCGAACCCGCCCGCGAAGATCTGCGCGAGGCGGCAGGCGCGGAGGAGCGCGCCGAGCCGCCACGGGTTGGCTGGCGGCGCGAGGCCGGCGCGAGCCGGCCGTGCCTCGCTGCCGATGAACTGCACGTCATCGGCGATCTTGAGGTCGGGCCGCAGGCGACGCGCGATCCGCAGCAGCCGGCCGCGCCGCTTCGGATGGAGCGACAGGAACTTGACCGACTCGGGCAATGCGACCGCGAGGCCCGCCGCGATGGCGAGCGGAGCCGCGCCGCCGATCAGGAAGAGCACCTGCCAGCCGAGCCGAGGCAGGAGCCACACCGCGACGAGCCCGGGAGTGGCGCTGCCCAACGTGATGCCCGTGAACATCAGCACAATGAGGGTTGCGCGTAGCCGCTTCGGCGTGAGCTCCGAATTGAGCGCGATGGTGTTCGGCATCAGCCCGCCGATGCCGACGCCGGCGATCAAGCGCAGCAGCTCGATCTCCCGCAGGCCCTGCGCCCGAATCGTGGCGAGCGTCGCGGCACCGTACAGCACGCTGCCTGCGATGATCGCTGCCTTGCGGCCGAGGCGGTCTCCGACGTATCCGAAGAACGGCGACCCGAACAGGATCCCGACGAGGCTCGCCGCAAAGACCGGCCCGAACGCTCCGGCGGCGACGTGCCATTGTCTCGCGAGCGACGGGGCGGCATAGGAGATGGCGCCGATATCGTAACCGTCGGCAAACATCGCGAGGAACGACCAGAGGAGCAGGTTGAGGTTGAACCAGCCGAACTGCTGCTCATCGACGAGCCTCTCGACCTGAATGACCTCGCCCAATCTCCCCCTCTGCCCGCGCGAGCCGGAGCCAATCTGAATACGACTCCCGAGGGCACCAACATCCCCCAATGCATCGCGACCTGCCCCTCGCCCGCATGCTCGCGTGCACGGTCGCGATATACTTCAACCGATGGCCGGCGAGAGCATTTGATGTCGCTGCCCCGTGTCGTCAACATCGCTGACCTCAGGCGGGCGGCCAAATGGCGTCTGCCGCGGGTGGTTTTCGACTACGTCGACGGCGGCGCAGAAGGCGAAGTCACCCTGCAGGAGAACGAGCGCGCCTTCCGAGCCGTTGCGTTTCGACCCCGCGCCGCCGTCGACTTCGATCGCTGCAATCTGCGCACGAAGGTGCTCGGCTGCGACCTGTCGATGCCCGTGTCGCTCGCGCCGTGCGGCTTCAGCCGTCTCGTCCATCCGCGCGGCGAGCTCGCCGCGGCGCGCGCCGCAGGTCAAGCGGGCGTGGGATTCACGCTCTCGACCATGTCCGGCTATCGCCTCGAGGACGTGGCCGAGGCGAGCCCCTCAGGTCCCCTGTGGTACCAGCTGTACCTCGTCGGGGGGCGCGCCGTCGCGGAGCAGGCGCTCGAGCGAGCGCGCCGCGCCCGATTCAAGGCCCTCGTGATCACCGTCGATACCGCCGCCGCCGGCATGCGCGAGCGCGATGCCCGCAACGGCTCGGAGGCGCTCATGGGGGGCGACAAGCTCGCGATGATTCCCTACCTGCCGCGGCTGCTCGCCCATCCGCGCTGGCTCACCGCCTACCTCCTCGACGGTGGACCGTCGACCTTTCCGAACATCGTCGTGCCGGGCGGCGGGCCCATGCTCCTGCGAGAGGCGCGCGCCGCGCTCCGCAGGTCCGTGGTGACGTGGAAGGACCTCGCCTGGATCCGCGAGATCTGGCCGGGGCCGATCGCGATCAAGGGCATCCTCACGCGCGATGATGCGTCGCGCGCGCTCGACGAAGGCGCCGCCGCGATCATCGTCTCGAATCACGGAGGCCGCCAGCTCGACGGCGTGCCTGCCGCGCTGCGTGCCCTCCCCGAGGTCGTCGAGGCCGTGAACGGCCGCGCGGACATCCTGATGGACGGCGGGATCCGCCGCGGCAGCGATGTCGTGAAGGCGATCTGTCTCGGGGCGCGCGCGGTCCTCGTGGGCCGCGCCTATCTGTACGGACTTGCCGCGGCGGGCGAGGATGGAGTCTCGAGGGCGCTCGGCCTCATCCGTGCGGATCTCGAGCGCACCCTGGCGCTGCTCGGATGCGGCTCCGTCGCCGAGCTCGATCGGTCGTTCATCGAGCCTCCGGCGAGTTGGTCGGCGCGCTGAGCGGAACGCGCCGCACGCGGACGCTAGTAGCCCCGCTGGGGATCGACCACCGAGTACATTCGGTCGCCCGTCGCGTACCTGCGCATGTTCTCCCGAATCACGAGCCAGCGCATCTCGACCTCCGCCCGGCTCTCATTCGCCTGATTGACCGCGGCCCCGCCGCCGGTTCCGGCCCACGGCGCGAGGATGAGGTTCGGCGCGCTCCACAGCGGATCGTCCTTCGGCAGGGGCGCCGGTGTCGCCCAATTGAGCGCCGCGCTCCCGATCGTTCCCGCCTTCAGCGCCGCGGCGAGATCCTCCGGCACCGTGATCTCGGCTCGCGTCCAGTCGACGTAGATGGCGCCGCGCTTCATCCGCCTGAACATCGCCGCGTTGAACAGGCCGCGGGTGGCGGGAGTGAGCGGTGCGCAGACGACGACGACATCGGCCTCGCCGACCAGCTTCGCCGTCTCGTCGGCGAGGCCGACGTAGCTCACAAAAGCCGGACCCTCGCGGCTCGAATTGCGTGTGGCGATCACTCTCATGCCGAGCGCGTGCGCGATGCGCGCGATCTCGGTGCCGGCTCCGCCGAGCCCCACGACGAGCATCGTCGCGCCGTGCAGCTGCTTGGCGGGGCGGCCGCGCACGGCCTGCAGGTCGTGGAGCCGCTGGTTCTGCAAGCCCACGTCGATCGACCTTGCCAGAGCAAAGACGTAGCCCATCGCCATCTCGGCGAGGATCGTGTCCTTCACCTTCTGGCCGTCGGTGAGCAGGATGTCGCCACGGGCGATACCGGGAATCGCGAGGCACTCATCGGCGCCTCCGCCGCCGACGTAGACCCATTTGACCCGTGGCGCCTGTGCGAGGGTCCTCGGCCGGCAGCCGAGCAAGATCAGCGCGTCGGCGTCGGCGAGCTGGGTGGCGGCCTGCGCCTCGTTGCGCACGCCGATGACCTGCACACCGCTTGGCATCGCCGCCTGAAGCCACGCCGTCCGCCGAGGCGTGTCTACCGCGACCACGAGTCTCCTCGGCACGACCCAGCCCGGCACGAGATCACGTGCCGCAAGGCGGGACTCTTGCAATCGGTATTCCTTGAGCGCGGCCGCCAGATCGACACCCGATGCGGCCTGCCGAGCGCTTGCGGCCGTCCAGGCACCGGCAGCCGCCACCGCGACGGCGACCCAGACGGCTCGCACCCACGAGTCCGATGCGGTCCGCCCCTGCACCTCGCCCGAGTCCTTCATTGATTGAGTAACGGAATGCTCTTGGCGGCAGCCGGCGGGGGAATGCTCTTCAAGTACGCGTAGATCTCCGTAAGATCCGCATCGGAGAGCATGCGGCTTCGAAACGCCGGCATTCGCCCGCCCGGCTCACGGACGTAGCTGCGAAACACCTCGAACGGGGGCAAAACGGGCGCCTTCAACCGGATCCCGGCTCCGCCCTGGCCGTCCGTGCCGTGACAGGAATAGCAGAAGTACCGCACGAAGAGGCGCTCGCCGGCGGCGACCGCTGCGGCATCCGGAGGCGCGGCCGCCGCAGGCTGCGGTCGCTGCGCGAGCCCGACCGCGAGGACCGCGGCCGCGATCAGCGCCGTGGCGCTGAGGCGGCGTCGACGCGGGATGCGAGCGACCGGGTGCATAGCCGCCCGCACCTACCGGGGCTGCGTCAGCGTCGCGAGCAAGGCGGGCTCGCCGCGCTTCACCACCGCGATCGCCCGCTTGATGGCGGGGGCGAGGTCGCTCGGATGGCCGATCGGCCCCTCGGCGTAGACGCCCATGCTCCGGGCGAGCTTCGCATAGTCGATCGCCGGGTGATTGATCTCGGTCCCGATCGATGCGCGATCGGCCCCACGGCCGCGGCGCGAGGCGATGGTCTCCATCTGCATCAACTCGGCCATGTAGGCGCGGTTGTCGTGCATCAGCGTGAGGAGTGGAATGCGGTGATGCGCCGCGGTCCAGAGGATGCCCGGGCCCATCATGAAATCCCCATCCTGCTGGATGTTGACGGAGAGTCGGCCGTACTTGCGGTTCGCGAGCGCCGCACCGACCGCCGCCGGAGCGCCCCAGCCGATGCCGTATCCGCCCGGGCCCCCGATGTAGTGGTAGGACTTGCTCATGTCCCACAGCCGCAGCGGCCAGTACTGAAAGAACACCGAGTCGGCGACGAACGACCAGTCCTCCTCCTTGATCTGATTCCACACTTCCATGCAGAGGCGGGCCGTGCTGATCGGGCTCGAGTCCCATCCGGCCGCCGCCGCCTCGCGCGCGCTCGCGAGCGCATCCGCATGCGCGCGCGCGAGCTGCCTGCCGCGATCCTCGAAGGCGCGACGCCGATGAGAGCTGACGCGGCGCTTGACCGCCTCGAGCAGCGCGGGCAGCGTCGCCTGGGCATCGGCGGCGATCGTGATGTCGGCCTCGTCGAACTTCTGATAATCGCCGTAGACGCTCTTGCTGAAGAGCGCGCTCGAGTTGATGCTCACGCGCTTCGCATCCGGGCGGCTCGACTGCACGCTCGCGAAGTCGAGCACCTCCATGCCGACGATCAGATCGGCGTCGGCGAGGGCGTCCGCATTGCCGGTTTGCTCGAGCGGATGGCGGGTCGGAAAGTTCATGCGCTGCTTGCGGTCGACGACCGCGCACTGGAGGGTCTCGGCGAGCTCGATGAGCAGCGGTATCGCCGCGGGCGTGCGCGCGAGGCGCTCGGGAACAATGACGGGAGACTCCGCGGCGACCAGCATCCTCGCCAGCTCGTCCACCGCCGCCGCGTCCCCGGCCGGCGGCTCGGTCGTCCCGAGCTTCGGGATGCGCAAACCCGCTGCCGAGTGCAGCGCCTGCTCCTGCAGGCCCACATCGGCGACGAGCGCGACCGGCATCGTGGGCGGAGTCGTCGCGATGCGGTAGGCGCGGACGGCCGACTCGGCGAAATGCTCGAGCGAGACCGGGCAGTCGTCCCACTTCACGAACTCGCGCACGATCGCCGCCACGTCCTGGCCGCTGTGCACCCAGCTCACCACGCCGCGCTTCTTGGCCGCGTCGAGCTCGTTGCCGAGGATGGCGAACATCGGCGCCCGGTCGCAGAACGCGTTGTAGATCCCCATCGTCGCGTGCTGCGTGCCGACGCTCGCGTGGCAGGCGATGAGAGCCGGACGGCCTTCGATCTTCGCATAGCCGTGCGCCATCCCGGCGGAGAGATCCTCGTTCGTCGCGGTGATGAACTCCGGCGCGGAGTTGCCTCCGTAGTTGATGATCGATTCCTGCAGGGGCAGGAACGTATTCGCCGGTACCGCGAAGATGTACTCGAATCCGAGCGACTTCAGCACATCGACCATGAAGTCGGAGCCGGGGCGCG
>JASHTK010000276.1 GCA_030040575.1 Gammaproteobacteria bacterium | reverse complement strand
GTCGCGAATCGGCCGCTCGTCCTCGACGATTAGAACTTGCTTGGACATTCGCTGAAGCGTGGCATGGCGCGGCACATTACAGAGCCCGTGCGTGACAGTCTCGTGACGGCCGGCCTCCCGCCGCCTTCACCGCCCAAGGTGACTTAATCGGTCCCGCCCCGCGCAGGTCGTGCGACCTCGTTGCGCAGGTAAATCGGCACCGCCTCCTCGGGGCTCACGGAGTGTCCCGCGGCGAGGTCGGCTGCCGCAAGCCGGGCGATCTCCTCCGCCCGCGGCAGCCAGTCGCCGCGGATCGCATCGAGCCGCCCTGCGAGCCGCTCGCCGAGCTGCGGATAGGAGAGGAAGCCCCGCCCGAGGCCCTGCGCCGGTCGCACGAGCCCCTCGGGCGGCTCGACGGACTGCGGGGCGCCCACGTGCTCGCCGTCCTCGTAGGGCTCGGCGAGCCCGCGCGGATCGCGCCGGTAACACGCCCAGTAGACCTCCTGCATGCGGGCGTCGGCGCAGACGATCACGCTCAGCACCGCCGGTGCGTCATCGAGCGCCCGCTGCGCGAGGGCGCGAAGATCGGAAATCGCGACGACCGGCAGGCCCGCCCCAAAGGCGAGCCCCTGAGCGACGCTCGCGGCGAGGCGCGCGCCGGTGAACGCCCCAGGACCACGCCCGAATGCGACGGCATCGAGATCCCCGAGTCCGAGCCCCGCCTCGGCGAGCACGGCGTCCACCATGCCGAGGATGTGCTCGGAGTGACCGCGGTCGAGCTCGAGATAGCGCGACACCGTCCGCTCGCGCGTCAGCACGGCGGCCGAGCAGGCCTCGGTCGCCGTATCGAGGGCGAGGATTCGCGGATGAGAGCCGGCCATGCGATTCGGCAGGCGCGGGCTCGTCATGCCGTGCGGGAGGCGCGCGCCGGCGGCGGCGCGTGCGCGCGCAGGAAGCGCAGCACCTCCTGCTCGTCCCGAGTCGAGCGCATGGCGGGCAGCGCCGCGAGCAGCACCCGTCCGTAGGACCGCTCGACGATCCGCCGGTCGCAGATCACGACCGCGCCGTGATCGCTCTCGCTGCGAATGAGCCGTCCGACCCCCTGCTTCAAGGCGAGCGCGGCCTCGGGCAGCTGAAACTCGCGAAACGGATTGCCCCCGCGCGATTGGATGTGGTCGACACGCGCCTTGACGAGCGGCTCATCGGGCGAGGCGAACGGCAGCTTCTCGATGATGACGAGCCGCAGGGCGGCGCCCTTCACGTCCACCCCTTCCCAGAAGCTCGCCGTCCCGAGCAGCACGCCGTCGCCGTCGGCCCGAAACTCCTTGAGCAGCCGCTCGCGCGGCGCCTCGCCCTGCACGTAGAGACGGTACGGGGGGTTCGCCCCCCAGAGCTGGCGCAGCCGCAGCGCCCCCTCCGCCAGGGCGCGATGGCTCGTGAACAGCACGAACGCGCCGCCACGGGAGGCCTCGATGAGCGGCAGAGCCGCATCGAGCATCGAGCGCACGTAGTCCGGCGCCGCAGGCTGCGGCAGGCCGCGCGGCACGTAGAGCACGCTCTGCCGCTCGTAGTCGAAGGGACTGTCGATCTTCACGGTGGCCGCCTCGGGGATGCCGAGCCGCGCCGTGAAGTGACTGAAGTCGTCGCCGATCGAGAGCGTCGCCGAGGTGAAGACCCATGCGCAGCGGCGCGCCTCGATCAGGGCACGAAACCGGTCCGCGATGTCGAAGGGGAGCAGGTGAAGCGCAAAGCCGCGGGAGGAGAGCTCGACGGTCCGCAGCCCCTCGATCCGGTCCACCGCCGCGATGCGCTCGGTCTGGACGGCGAGCTCGCCGGCGCGCGCCCCGAGCCCGCTCGCTCCCGGGCCGAGCGCGCCGCCATCCGCGCCCCTCGACTCGAGCGCCTCCCGCAGAGCCTGCAGCGCGCGGGCGAGCTCGGCCGTGCAGGGTGCGACCGCCGCGTCGCAGCGGTCCCAGCCGATGCGCCCGGGCAGCTCCCGCGGCAGCCGGCGCGAGAGCTCGCGCGCCGCTTCCTCGACGGCCTCGATGGCCGAGTCCACCGCCGCGGCGGCGCCTGCGATCTCCCCCCTCACCGCATCGAGGAGGCTGCCGATCCGGCGGTGGCCGACGCTCGCCCCGAAGAGCTCGGTCGCAAGGTCCGGAAGCTGATGCGCCTCATCGAGAATGAGAGCGTCCGCCGAGCCGAGCAGGTCGCCGAAGCCGTCCTCCTTCAGCGCGAGGTCGGCGAGGAGCAGATGATGGTTCACGATGACGATGTCGGCTTCCTGTGCCTGCCGCCGCGCGGCCGCGACATGGCAGCGGGCGAACTCCTCGCACGGGGCGCCGAGACAGTTGTCGCGCGTCGAGGTGACCTCGGGCCAGACCGGGTTCGAGTCCGAGAGTCCCGGCACCTCGGCGAGATCCCCGGTCCGCGTGAGGCTCGCCCAGCGCTCGACGCGCGCGAGCCACGGCTCGCGCGATCCGCCGTCCCGCAGGGCGAGCTCACCGAGCGCATGCCCGAGGCGGTGACGGCACAGGTAGTTGGCGCGACCCTTGAGCAATGCGACGCGCGCCGGGCGTCCGAGGGCGGCCGCGACGAGCGGCAGGTCCTTCGAGTACAGCTGGTCCTGGAGCGTGCGCGTGCCGGTCGAGATGAGGACCCGCCCGCCGCAATGCAGCGCCGGCACAAGGTAGGCGAACGTCTTGCCCGTGCCCGTCCCGGCCTCCACGACGAGCACCTCGCGAGCCTCGAGCGCCCGGGAGACCTCCTCGGCCATCTGAAGCTGCTCGCGACGCGGCGTGAAGCCCGGCAGGCTGCGTTGCAGGGGTCCGTCCGCAGCGAATATGTCAGCAAGCTCGAGCATCGGGGTCACGGTTCATCACCGGCCCCACTCGAGGTGCGGTCACCGGCACTCCATTTTGCTGCAAGCCGACCCGGAAAGTCGCATGATTGAGCCCTTCCGACCACCACAATCATGATGCACTGCATCACGTCCCGCGCAAGAGGAGCGACAGGCGCGTCACGCGCGCTCTGACTCCCCATGACCCTTCCGGAACAGATCGCTCGGACCGCCGCTCGGCTGTTGCAGGGGAACGCTCGAGACTATGCGGCCCGCGCGCTGCGACTCGCCCGGCGCGAGGCCGAGCGTGCGGCGGAGCGCCTCGAGGCGGCCGGACCTCCTCTCGCGGCGCTGAGCGCGACGGGGCTGCGCCTCACCGAGCTCTCCTGCCGCTGCGTGGACCGGCTCGTCCGGCAGGGCCTCGAGAGCGCACAGGGCGCGCTCGCGGATGGCGCCGAGCGCTTGCGCCTCACCGCGAGCGCGCAGAGCGTCGGTGCGCTCTACGCGGGGCAGTCGGCGACCTTGCCCGCCTCCCGGGCCCGGGTCGCGAGGGAGCTCGAGGCCACGTGGAAGATCGTCGCCTCGGCGGGGCGGGAGCTGGCGGACATTGCCCGCTCGGCGCGCCACGACTGGGTGCATGCGGCGCGCGCGGAGCGA
>JASHTK010000275.1 GCA_030040575.1 Gammaproteobacteria bacterium | reverse complement strand
GGCGAAGCGCGAGCGGCGCAACGGGCGCAGGACGCTGAAGCCCGTGCCGGCGCACTGAGCGGCCCCACCCGGACGCCGCCGCGCCGCGCAGGCACGGCGGCCGGCCTTTTGCCGCTCCCCGGCGGCCCTGCTACATTGCCCGAGCGGCGCGGGTGCTTAGCTCAGCGGGTAGAGCGTCGTCCTTACACGGCGAATGTCGGGGGTTCGAGTCCCTCAGCACCCACCAGGGCTTACGGCTCCCAGGTGACCCCGATCGAGACCAAGTACGTGCCGCCCGCGCCGTTGAAGCGCTCGCCCTCGAGGCGCGCGGCAAAGGCGCCGAGATGAATCTGCGCTCCGGCCCCGACGGCAAGTCCGGTCGCGGTCGCGTTCTGCGCCACCGAGACCGCGCCGACGGGCGTGCAGGCGACCGCGCAGTTGACGTAGGTATCCGGGTAGTTGGCTGCGTAGCTGTCGCGGGCCTGAAGCCGCGAGACGCCGAGCTTGCCGAACAGATCGAGCGCGGGCGGCAGCGGCAGGTACCCGACGAGGAATCCCGCGCCGGCGGTGGCGCTCGCGTGCCCGCCGTAGAACACGCCGTCGCTCACAGGACCGCCCGGGACGAGCAGGCTGCGTCCCAGGTGGGCGTCTCCGAAGTCGAGGTACTCGACCTCGGCCCCGAGCCACTCGAGCGGCCGCACGCCCATCAGCACCTTCCATCCGGTCCGGCTGTCGTTGAAGTGGCGGACGGCCCCGAGCCCCTCGTCGTAGAACGACTGGTCGAGGTTGGAGATTCCGAGGCTCGCGCCGAGATAGTAGCCCACGTCATTGCCACCCTCGGAGCCGTCGTCCGCGAGCGCGTGGGCGCAAAGCGCGGCCGAGCCGAGCAGGGCGAGGCTCGCGAGTGCTGTCGAGGTTCGGAGCATGGGCGTCGTCCTTCGGTGGCCACGGTCGCGGGGCAAGCTTACCGCAATGCCGCCGCGCGCGAGCCGTCTCGTGGCAACCCCGGCGCGGGCCCTGTACAATTTCGCGTCCCCCAGCCGGAGCGGTAGTTCAGCTGGTTAGAATACCGGCCTGTCACGCCGGGGGTCGCGGGTTCGAGTCCCGTCCGCTCCGCCAGTACCTGACCCAACATGCTTCAGAGAATCGGCGACGCGTTCAAGAGCCGCAAATGGCTCACCTACGTCCTGTTCGGCGCCCTCGCGTTCATCTTTGCCGCCTGGGGCGCCTACGGCATCGCGAGCCTGCAATTCACGACGAGCGAGGATGCCGCCAAGGTGAACGGGCAGACGATCCCGTACAGCGAGGTCCGCGAGGCCTGGCTGCAGCAGCAGGCCGAGTGGGAGCAGCGCAACGGCGGACAGATGCCGCCCGCCGTGCAGCGCGAGCTCGAGAATCAGCTCGTCGAGCAGTTCATTCGTGACACGGTGATGGCGCAGGACACCCACCGGCTCGGCTACCGCGTGAGCGAGGCGCAGGTTGCGCAGGCGATCCGCGAGGAGCCCGCCTTCCAGCTCGCCGGGCAGTACTCGCCCGATGTGGCGAAGATGCGGCTGCAGCAGGCCGGGATCACCCCGGATGAGTACGAGGAGGATCTGCGCGAGGCGCTGCGGGCGGCGCAGCTGCAGGGGGGCATCCGCGATTCGGATTTCCTCACCTCGCGGGAAGCCGCCCGGATCGCGGCGCTCGAGAACGAGCAGCGCAAGATTCAGTACGCCATCGTGCCGGCCGCCGAGTTCACGAGCGCCGTGCCGATCGATGAGAAAAGCGTGCAGGCGTACTACGCGGCGCACCAGGCGCAGTTCATGACCCGGGAGTTCGTGCGCGTTCAGTACGCCGAGCTCGATCTGGCGGATGTCACCTCGCAGGTGCAGGTGGCCGAGCTCGACCTTCACGACTACTACGACAAGCACAAGAGCCAGTACGTGCAGCCCGATCGGCGCCGCGTCCGCCACATCCTGATCGCGGCCGGCAGCACGCGCAGCGACGCCGCCGCGTTCGCGCGGGCCGGGGAGGTGCTCGCGAAGCTCAAGGCGGGGGCGAGCTTCGCGGCGCTCGCGCAGCAGTACTCGGATGACTCCGGCTCGGCCTCGCAGGGGGGCGACCTCGGCTGGGCCGAGCGCAGCGCGCTCCCCGCCGGTCCCTTCGCGGACACCGTCTTCTCCATGCAGGTGAACGAGATTCGCGGGCCGGTGAAATCCGAGTACGGCTATCACATCCTTGAGCTCGAGGGCATCGAGCCCGGCAAGGCCGAGAGCTTCGAGCAGGCGCGCGCGGCGATCGAGCCGGTCGTCCGCCACAGCGAGGCGACCGACCGCTTCGGCGACATCGAGGAGCAGATCCAGCAGCAGCTCGACGACGGCACGCCGACGCTCGAGGGACTCGCCAAATCATTCGGGATGAGGCTCGGTGAGGTCGCGCAGTTCGAGCGCGGAACGGGCGGCGCGCCGCTCGGCAACGCCCACGACCTCGAGGACACCGTGTTCAGCGATGCGGCGCTCGCGGAGCATCGGATCGGCGGCCCGGTGCTGATCGGCGACAGCCGGATGGTGCTCGTTCGCGACCTCGAGCATCACCTGCCGGCGCCGAGGCCGCTCGCCGAGGTGCGCGAGGCGATCGTCGCCGTCCTGCGCAAGCAGCGCGCCAACGAGGCGGCCGCGGCCGCCGCGCAGGCCGCGGTTCTGAAGCTCGAGTCCGGCACGGCGTTCGAGGCCGTCGTGCGCGATCTCGGGGTCCGCGCGGAGCCGCCGCACTTCGTCGGCCGGACGGATCCCTCGGTCCCGACGCCGATCCGCGCCGCCGTATTCGCAAGCCCGAAGCCCGCGCGAGGCAAGCCCGTCTTCCTGTCGTTCGCGCTCGATGCCGGCGGCGCCGCGCTCCTCGCGGTCACCGACGTGACGGATGCGACGGGGCCCGCCGATCCGGACCAGCAGGCGAGCCTGCACCAGCGGGCAATCGCATACGGCACCGAGGCGGCTGACGACTATCTCGAGCAGCTGCGCCTCACCGCGAAGGTGAGAAAGAACCTCGAGGCGTTCGAGCAATAGCCGCTGGCGCTCTCGAGGGCGCCGCGGCAGGCGCCGCGCGCGCTACGGAAGGCGCTCGCCGTCCGCTCCCTCCCGACCGCGGCGCAAGACGCTCGAGCAGGCGCGCACGGCCCGGCCCCAGGCCTGCCGGATGATGCGTCTCAGCGCCGCGAGGGCGCCGGCGACGGCGATGAACAGGGGGAAGAGGAACTGGTAGAGCGGACCTGCCGAGTTCGGATCGATGTAGGCGTAGGCGGCTCGCATCGGGGCGACGGCGAGCGCCGCCGCAAGGATTGCCATGGCGATGCCCGGATGGGGCCTCAATTGCGCTCGAGAACGCTCGCTGTTCATCCATCCTCTCCTCAAAAAAAGGTCCGCACGGCTCCGGCTCACTCGAGCCCCCGCACCGGCCCGCCGTGCAGCGCGAGCTGCGCGGCGATCAACCCCCGCAGATATGTTACCTCGCCGGGCTCCTCCGCGGCGCGATTCACCCGCTCGCCCGGGTCCGTGGACAGATCGTACAGCTCATCGTGCAGCCGCGGAATGAGCGGGTAGTGCAGCGGTCCCATGTAATGGACGAGCTTCCAGCGCCCCTCGATGGCGGCCACCGACCCGGTCGTGAGCGCCGCGTAGCGGTGATTTTGCTCGAAGTTCATGCTGAACGCGGGCCGATCCGGCTCGCCGGATGCCGGGGTCGGCGCTGCGCATGCGCCGAGGAGGGAGCGCCCCTCCCAGGAGGCCGCGGGCACGAGGCCTGCGGCCTCGGCGAGAGTCGGCGCGATGTCCACCTGCTCCGCGAGCAGGTCGGTGTGCTTGCCGGCCGTCTCGCCCGGAAGCTTGATGATGAGCCGAACGCGAATGATCTCATCGTAGAGCCCGGGGCCGGTGTGGGCGCCGTAGCCGTGCCCGAAGCTCTCTCCGTGGTCTGCCGTGACGACGACGACCGTGTTGCTCCCGAGGAGCTGCAGCGCCTGCTGCAGGAACTCGCCCGCGTAGTGATCGACGTAGGCGACCGATTCGTCATACCGCGCCTCGAGCGTGTGGGCGCGGCTCGCCGGCGTCTGCGACATGAGGTAGACCCAGGCGGGCTCGGTGCCTGCGATGTCGCGCGCATCCGGCGAGGGATCGAATCGCCCGATCCACGGCGCGGGCGTCGCGTACGGGGAGTGCGGCGGGAACAAGTGCACCCACAGAAACACGGGCTTGCCCTTGTCCACCCGGCGCAGCCACTCGAGCGCCGGGCGCGTCGCGAGGCGCGGATCGTAATGCTCGGTATCCGCGCCGCCGCGGAGCCGGTCGGCGAGCGCGACGGCGCGCTCGATGAGCGGCATCTCGGTCGCGGCACAGAGGTAGGGCAGCACCGAGGAGAGCCGGTCGAGGCACAGGGTGAGGTCTCCCGTGCGGTCGGTGCGGGCATACTGGAAGTAACCGCCGAAGCCCTGGGCCGCGCCCCCCGCGCGCGCATTGGTCGAGACATAGCCCATCTGGTAGCCGTTCGCCTGCAGCAGCGCGGGCAGCGAGCGGCGGCGCGTCGCGCTCCCCGGCCAGACCGGCAGCTGCAGAGCGCGGTGCGTCCAAGGTCGGGTGCCCGTGAGGATCGAGGCGATCCCGGGAGTGGTGAAGTTGGCGCTCGCATAGGCCCGATCGAAGGTGGTGGCGCTCCTCGCAAACGCGGCGAGCGCAGGCGTCGTCGGCCGCACGGCCCCGTAGAGCGACATATGCTCGGCGGAGAGCGCATCGATCGTGAGCAGGAGGATGTGAGGGCGCCGCGGCGGCGTCGCTGCTCGAGGCGGGCCGGCGCCTCGAGCCTCGGCAGGCTCCGTGGAGGCGGTTGCCGCAGGCTGCCAGCCGAAGGCCGGAAGGCTCGCGAGCGAGAGCGCTCCGAGCGCGGTGCCGGCGAGCGCGACGAGTGTGAGCTGGGCGGCGAGACGCCGGCCGCGGTGAGTCATCGCGACGGCGAGCCCGAGCGCGAGCGCGACGAGCAGCGGTGCCATGCCGGCCGAGTCGCCCCACCGCACCCCGAAGGTCCCGAGCCAGGTGAGCGTCGCCTCGATGAGCGTCTCGATGACGGCGGCGGCGGCGACCGCGAGCAGGCCGATGCAGGCGATCCGGCGCGCGAGGGTGAGCGGCGCGAGACCCCCCGCCTCGAGCCCCTTCAGCAGGAGCGCGGCGGCCCCGTACACGGGGAGCGCGATGGCCGCGAGGATCAGCCAGATCGTCGCATAGAGCGGCAGCAGCTCGATCGGCCGGAAGTCGTACAGGTACTGATCGGTGAGGCCCGCGAAGCTCAGCGGCAGGACGATCCCGAGAACGGCGAGGCAGGGCAGCGCCGCGGCGCGCCATGCGGGGTACGTCGAAGGATCCTCGCTCATCCAGTGCGGACCTCTGCGGAGCGCTGTCAGTTCCGTCGCCCGCCCGACCCTCGCCGCCCGGGCTCTCAGACGTTACCGCCCGGCCCGCGAGTTGGCAAAGGCCGCGGCGGACCGTCCGAGCCGGCGAATCGCCGCCGCATCGCGGCCATCGCGGCCTCGAGCTCGCGCACGTCCGGATCGTCGGGCCGCGCCGCCCGCGAGCCGGCATGGATCGGGATCCGCGCGAGCGCAGGTCCGATCGCCTGCGAGCCGTCCCGCGCCTCGCCGTCCGCACTCGGATCGAGGAATCTCAGCACCCTGAGGAGGGTCTCCTCGGGACGGGCGCACAGCCGCTCGAAGTCGACCCACAGCATCCGCTCGGCCGGCAGCTCCTCGAGGCATCGGGCGAGCACGGCGGCGCACGCGCGGACCATGTCCCGCAAGAAATCCTCGAGGGCCCCCGGCGGACACTCCCAGAGCGCGTAGCGCTCGATCATCGCGCCCCACATCCTGCGGTTCGAGGCGAGCACCTCGCCCGTGTCGCGTCCGATCCAGACGAACCGCGCTTGCGGGAAGACC
>JASHTK010000274.1 GCA_030040575.1 Gammaproteobacteria bacterium | reverse complement strand
CGCGCTCGGCGGCCGTCCGCGCGAGCAGGGCTTCGAGCGGCTCATCGCAGGTCGGGCGGGCGGGGGGGCCTGCCGCGCGCGTCCCGCTCGCCTCTGCGCCGTGGAGACTCTTTTCTCCCGGACCCGTCATCACGCTCCGTTTCCCCCGTGCGGCGTCGGATCGGGAGCGCGTAGCAAGAAGCGGGCCGAGCGCGCCTGCCGCTTGCGCCGCAGCGCTCGCTGCGCCGTGCCGAGGCCCTCGCCTAGGCTCGTGCCGACGCTTAAGATACGCGCTCTTTTGCGTCCGGGACGGCAGGGGGAAACGGTGAGACGCGCGCTGATCTTCGTCGCCATCGCGCTGCTCGGCGGCGCGGGCGTGCTCGCGGGGCCGCGAGTCGTCGCCGCGGCTCGCGCCGGGACTCCGCGCGCGCGGCGTGCCTGGGTCACGGCCTATCGCCTGACGCATCCGAACGCCGAGCCGCAGAACTGGCTCTCCACGGGCCACGACTACTCGGACACCTGGTTCAGCCCCCTGAAGGCCATCGACGACCGCAACGTGGGCGGGCTCGGGCTCGCGTGGCACGACGATCTCGATACGCATCGCGGTCAGGAAGCGACGCCCGTCGTGGTCGATGGCGTCATGTACACGACGAGCGCGTGGAGCAAGGTCCAGGCGTTCAACGCCGTGACCGGCCGGCGCCTGTGGCAGTTCGACCCGAAGGTGCCCGGCCGAATTGCGATCTACGCCTGCTGCGACGTGGTCAATCGCGGCGTCGCCGTGTGGATGGGGCGCCTCTACCTCGCGACGCTCGACGGCCGTCTGATCGCGCTCGATGCGCGCACCGGCAGGCCCGTCTGGTCCGTGCTCACCGTCGATCCGCGCCGTCCGTACACCGTGACCGGCGCTCCGCTTGCGGTCGCGGGCCGCATCATCATCGGTAATGCCGGCGCGGAGTACGGGGTGCGCGGCTACGTGAGCGCTTACGATGCGGCAACGGGCAAGCTCCTGTGGCGCTTCTACACCGTTCCGGGCGATCCCGCGAAGGGCTTCGAGAGCGCCGTGCTCGCGCGCGCGGCGAAGACCTGGCCGCCGGGCTGGTGGCGGAGCGGGGGCGGTGCGACGGTGTGGAACACGTTCTCCTACGACCCGGACCTCGGCCTCCTCTATTTTGGAACCGGCAACATCCAGCCGTGGGGACGCATGCCGAGCGGGGCGCCGGCCGACGGCCTGCTCTCCGCCTCGATCGTCGCCGTCCACGTCGCGACGGGCCAGTACGCGTGGCACTTCCAGACCACGCCCGGGGACCGGTGGGACTACGACTCGACCCAGACGCTCACGCTCGCGACGCTCACGATCGACGGCCGGCCGCGCAAGGTCATCATGCAGGCGGCCAAGAACGGCTACTTCTACGTCCTCGACCGCGCGACCGGCCGGCTCCTTGCGGCGAGAAATTTCGTCCCCGTCAACTGGTCGCGTGGCATCGATCCGCAGACCGGCCGCCCCGAGGTGAAGCCCGAGGCGTTCTACGATGTGACCGGTCAGGTGTGGGTCGGAACGCCCGGCGCGGCGGGCGGGCACAACTGGCAACCGATGAGCTTCAGTCCCGTGACGGGCCTCGTCTACATCCCCGCGCAGGAGGTCTCCTTCCCGTACCTCCTCGATCGCGCGTTCGAGCCGCAGGCGCTCGCGACCAACATGGGCATCGATCAGGCCGCCACGAGCCTGCCGCCGGATCCGAAGATCCGCGCGCAGGCGCTCGCGGGCCTGAAGGGCTATCTCTCCGCGTGGGACCCGGTCGCCGAGCGCGAGGTGTGGCGGGCACCGCTCGCCGGCCCGTGGAACGGCGGCGTCCTCTCGACGGCCGGCAATCTCGTGTTCGAGGGCAATGCGGCGGGCTCCTTCGTCGCGTACCGCGCGAGCGACGGCAAGCGGCTCTGGTCGTTCGCCGCCGAGACGGGGATCATCGCCGCGCCGATGACCTTTGCCGTCGCGGGCAAGCAGTACGTCACGGTGCTCGCAGGCTGGGGCGGGATCTTCCCGCTCGCGGCCGGCGAGCTCTCCTTCAAGTCCGGCCGACAAGTGAACCGCAGCCGCGTGCTCACCTTCGCACTCGGCGGCACGGATCGCCTGCCCGCCGCGCCGCCCGAGCCCACGAGCGTCGTGCCACCGCCCGCCGTGCGCGTGGACCCCGCCCTTGCGGCGCAGGGCGCGCAGGAATACGCCCGCCGCTGCGGCTCCTGCCACGGCGATGGGGCGGTGTCGGGCGGCCTCGTGCCCGATCTGCGCTACAGCGCGGCGCTGCGGAGCGAGGAGTTCTGGAACGCCGTGGTGGACGGCGGGGCGTTCGAGTCCGAGGGCATGGTCTCCTTCAAATCCGTGCTGAGCGCCGCGCAGCAGGCGGCCGTGCGCGCTTACCTCATCGAGCGCGCGCAGCAGAGCTACGCGGCGAGCGCGCACTGATCGGTATGGCGCGCGCGGCTCGCAAATCCCGGATCCTCGCGGTCGATATCGGCGGCACGCACGTGAAGATCCTGGTGCACGGGGAGCGCGAGGCGCGCAAATTCGCCTCCGGTCCGCAGATGACTCCGCGACGGATGGTGCGCGGCGTGCGCGATCTCGCGCGCGGCTGGCGCTACGAGGTGGTGTCGATCGGCTATCCGGGCGTCGTCTGGCACGGGCGCCCGTTCGCGGAGCCCGCCAATCTCGCGCACGGCTGGGTGGGGTTTGATTTCCGCAAGGCGTTCGGCCGGCCGGTCCGTCTCATCAACGATGCGGCGATGCAGGCGATCGGCAGCTACCGCGGGGGCCGGATGCTGTTCTTGGGCCTCGGCACGGGGCTCGGGTCGGCGCTGATCCTCGATCGGCTGGTGGAGGCGACCGAACTCGCGCATCTGCCCTACAAGAAGGGGCGCACCTACGAGGAGTACCTCGGCGACCGCGGGCTGAAGAGGCTCGGCCGCAGCAAATGGGAGCGCGCGGTGTTCGATGTGACCGAGCGGCTGCGGGCGGCGTTCGAGGTGGACTACGTCGTGCTCGGCGGGGGCAATGCGCGCCTGCTCGAATCCCTCCCGCAGGACGCGACGCTCGGGGACAACGCGAACGCGTTCGCCGGCGGCTTCAAGCTGTGGCTCGAGCCGGGTTGGACGGCATGAGCGAGCCGCAGCCGACGCAGGCACCCGGCGCGCCCGGCATCCTGCCGACCTGGTGCAGCAGCGCGAAGGAGATGGTCGGCTGCTCGCTCGGGCCCGCGCGTGTGTGGTTCACGATCGGCGGGGGGATCTTGAACGAGGTGTACTACCCGCGCGTGGACATCCCGCAGATCCGCGACCTCGGGTTTCTCGTCGCCGACGGCAGCGGCTTCTGGGTGGAGGTGAAGCGGCTCGAGCAGCACACGCTCACCGCGGCGGCGGACGGGACGCCCGCCGTCACCATCGTGCACCGCCATGCGCGCTTCGAGCTCACCCTGCGCATCCTCCCGTGCGTGCAGCGCGATGCGCTGCTGCTGCGCGTCGAGCTCGCGGGCGATGCGGATCTGCGGCCGTACGCCTTGCTCGCGCCGCATCTCGGCGGCACCGGACACGAGAACCTCGCGGAGGTCGGGAGCTCCCGCGGCCGGCGGATGCTCTGGGCCGAGCAGGGTCCCTTCGCCCTCGCGCTCGCCGCGATGGACGAGCGGCAGCGGGACGCGTGGGGACGGGCGAGCGCGGGGTACGTCGGCTTCAGCGACGGCTGGCAGGACTTCGCGCGCAACGGGGCGATGACCTGGCAGCACACCAACGCGGGTCCGGGCAACGTCGCGCTGACGGGCGAGCTGCCGCGCAGCGCAACCCTCGCGCTCGCCTTTGCCTCGAGCCGGGAGTCCGCCGCAACGCTCGCGGTCACCGCGTTGCTCGAGCCGTTCGAGAGCATCTGGACGCGAGTCACCGAGGAGTGGAGCGCCTGGCGCAGCCGGCGCCGCGCCCAGTGCCGCCAGTGGCCGACGCTGCCGCCGGCGATCGAGCGGCAGCTCGAGGTCTCGGCCATGGTGCTGCGCGTGCACCAGGACAAGACCTATCTCGGCACGATGGTGGCGAGCCTGAGCGTTCCCTGGGGGAACACGCGCGATGAGATCGGCGGGTACCACCTCGTCTGGCCCCGCGACCTCGTCGAGTGCGCCGGCGCCCTGCTCGCGCTTGGCGCGCTCGGGGAGGCGCGCAACACCCTGCGGTACCTGATCGCGACCCAGCAGCCCGACGGCCACTGGAATCAAAACCAGTGGCTCGGCGGCAAGGGCTTCTGGACCGGCCTGCAGCTCGATGAGACCGCCTTTCCCGTACTGCTCGCGATGCGGCTCGCGGAGGGCGACGCGCTCGAGGGCATCGAGATCGCGGATCTGGTGCGCCGCGCGCTCACCTACCTCGTGCGCAACGGCCCCGCGACTCAGCAGGACCGCTGGGAGGAGGATGCCGGGCTCAACACCTTCACGCTCACCGTGTGCATCGCCGCCCTCGTCTGCGGGGCGCCTTATCTCGACCCGCCGGCCCGCCAGCTTGCCTACAGCATCGCCGACTACTGGAACGCGCGCATCGAGGACTGGACGACGGCCCGCGACTCACCGCTCGCGAAGCAGTACGGCGTCGAGGCGTACTACGTGCGCGTCGCGCCGACCGAGATCCTCGCCGATCCGGGGGCGATCGAGCGACTGCTGCCGGTGAAGAACTGGCGCACCGACCCGAGCATGAAGGCCTGGGCGCAGGTCGGCGTCGATTTTCTGCAGCTCGTTCGCTTCGGGCTGCGCGCGCCGGATGATCCGATCGTGGTCGCCACCGTGACCATGGTGGACGCGCTGCTCAAGGCGCAGCTGCCGACCGGCACGAGCTGGTACCGGTACACCTCGGACGGCTACGGCGAGCAGCCGGACGGAACCGCGTACGATGGGACCGGGCGCGGTCGGCCGTGGCCGCTGCTCACCGGCGAGCGCGGACATTACGAGCTCGTCGCCGGGCGCGATCCGCTGCCCCATCTCACCGCCATGGCGGCGATGGCCTCCTCCGGAGGCATGCTGCCCGAGCAGGTCTGGGACGCTCCGGACATCGCTCCGCTCGGGCTCGCGATCGGCCGCGCGACGGGATCTGCGATGCCGCTCGCGTGGGCCCACGCGGAGTTCGTGAAGCTCGCGGTCTCCCGCGAGCTCAAGCGGCCCTTCGATCGGCCGGCGGCGGTGTGGGAGCGCTACGCGGGGCGGCGACCGGCCATCACGCGCGCGGTGTGGTCGGAGGCCGCGCCCGTGAGCCGCATCCCCGCAGGCGTGCCGCTGCTCGTGTGTCTGCGCGACGCCGGGCGCGTTCGCTGGAGCGCGGACGGCTGGCGCACGGCGACGGAGGAGGCGACCTACGACAGCGGGCTCGGCTTGCACGTCGCCGGACTCGACACCGCGAGCCTCGCGCGGGGCACGCGGCTCGAGCTCACCTTTGAGCACGGCGAGGGCTCGCAGTGGGCCGGGCAGAAGTTCACCGTGGAGGTGGCTTGAGGCGCGCGCGCGCCGCGGCGGCGCGCGCGGTGCGATAGATGAGCGCTGTCGCCGCGCCCGCGACAGTCGCGGGCGCCCCCTCTTGCGCCTCGCGCCGCGCGGCCTCGATCAGTCCGTGATGCGGGGCGAGTGAGCACGCGGGGTCCGTCGCGGACGCGCTGCCGGTGAGATGGTACGCCTGGCAGCGGCAACCTCCGAAGTCGATCGTGCGGCGGTCGCAGCTGCGGCAGGGCTCGGGCATCCACGCCTCGCCGCGAAAGGC
>JASHTK010000273.1 GCA_030040575.1 Gammaproteobacteria bacterium | reverse complement strand
GCGGCGCGGTCGCCGGTGCGGTACAGCCGCTCCCCGGGCGCGAAGGGGTGCGCCACGAAGCGCGCGGCGGTGAGCGCCGGCCGGCCCACATAGCCGCGGGCGAGCCCCGCGCCCGCGAGGTAGAGCTCGCCGATGACGCCTGCGGGGCAGGGCTGCAGGGCATCGTCGAGCACGAAGGCCTGCGCGTTGGGGTAGGGCACACCGATCGGGATGGCCTCGCCGTCGATGATGGCCGCGACGGCGCCGACGGTCGCCTCCGTCGGGCCGTACTCGTTGACGATCCGCAGCTGCGGGCAGCGCTCGCGCAATGTCCGGACCTGCGCCGCGGTGAGCGCCTCGCCGCCGACGATCGCGACCTGCAAGGCGGACTGCTCGAGCGGCAGCGACTTCAGGAGCGACAGATGCGAAGGGGTGAGCTTGACGGCCGTCAAGGTCGCCGCGCGCGAGAAGATCCGTGCGAGCGCGATCTCCGGGCGCTCGGCGAGGATCTCGATGCGGCCGCCGGTGCAGAGGGGCACCAAGAGACTCGTCAGGGTGAGGTCGAACGCGGAGGCGGTGAAGAGCGGCATGGCCGGCTCGCCCGTCAGCACCTCGCGGCACACGAGATCGACGTACTGCACGATGTTGCGCTGGGTGACGGCCACCCCCTTCGCAGTCCCGGTGCTGCCGGAGGTGTAGATGACGTACGCGAGATGGCTCGGCAAGACCGGGGCGAGACGCTCGGACGGCGCGAGGGCGAGCGAGGATTGCGCCGCGACGGCCGCAACCGACTCCTCCGCATCGACCGCGAGGGCCGACTCGAGCCGCCCCGGGGGCAGCGCCTCCCGCAGCGCGCGCGTCGTGAGGATGCAGCGTGGATCGGCGTCGGCGAGCACGGAGGCGATCCGCGCGGCAGGCTGCTCGGGATCGAGCGGCAGGAACGCGCCCCCCGCCTTCAGCACGGCGAGCACGCTCACGATCTGCGCGACGGATCGATCGAAGAGGATGGCGACCCGCTCATCGGGCTGCACGCCGAGCCGCAGGAGGACTCGCGCCAGCCGATTGGCGCGCGCATCGAGCTCCGCGTACGCGACCGTCTCCGCGGCCGAGCGGATCGCAGGCCATCCCGGTACCCGCGCCACTTGACGCTCGAACAGCTCGCTCAGCGTCGCCCGAGGGATCGGCGCCTCGCGGCGCTGGTAGCCGCCGGTGAGCGATGCGCGCTCTTCGGGGCCGAGCAGGTCGATGCGCGACAGGGGGATCGTCGCATCGGCGGTCACGCGCTCGAGCAGGCGGTTGAAGCGGCGCACGATCGACTCGGCGGTGCCCGGGTCGAAGAGGTCGGTCGCATACTCGAGCTGGCCGGCGATCGCGCCGCCCGTCGCCGTGAACGTGAAGGCGAGATCGAGCTTCGCCGAGCGGACGCTCGGGGCGAGCGCGCTGGCCCGCAGCCCGGGGAGCGACGGAGGCGAGAGGGCGCCCTCGTTGAGCGTGAGCAGGGTCTGGAAGAGCGGCTCGCGACCGAGCGCGCGCGGCGGGGCGAGGATGTCGACCAACCGCTCGAAGGGCAGGTCCTGATGACCGTACGCCTCGAGGCACGCCGCGCGCGAGCGCTCGAGGAGCGCGCCGAAGGTCGGATCGCCGCACGCGCTCACACGCAGTACCAGCGTGTTCACGAAGAATCCGACCAGGGCATCGAGCGCCGTGTGCGTGCGGCCGGCGACCGGCGTGCCGATCGGAATGTCCTCGCCCGCGCCGAGCTTGACGAGAAGGGCGGCGACGGCCGCGTGCAAGGCCATGAACGGCGTCGCATCCTGCGCGCGGGCGAGCTGGGCGAGCCGCAGGCCGATCGCCTCGGGAATCTCGAACGCGCAGGCCGCGCCGGCGAGGGTCGGCCTGCGCGGGCGCGGCCGATCGACGGGCAGGGTGAGCTCGATCGGCAGATCGGCGAGCCGCGCCTGCCAGTACTCGATCTGCCGCGCGATGAGGCTCGAGGGATCGCGCTCATCGCCGAGGACGGCGCGCTGCCAGAGCGCGTAGTCGGCGTATTGAACGGGGAGCGGCGCAAAGTCGGGCGGCGCTCCCTCGAGCCGCGCGGCATAGGCCTTCGCGAGATCACCGAGGAGCGGCGCGAGCGAGGCGCCATCGGCGGCGCTGTGATGGATCAGCAGCACGAGGAGGGCATCGCCGGACGCGTGCTCGAGCAACGTCGCGCGAATCGGCAGATCTTGCGCGAGGTTGAAGCCTGCAGCGATCTCCGCGCCGAGCTCGGCATCGCAGGCATCGCGGGAGACCGGGCGGCGGCGCATCGCCAGGCGGGCCGCCGCGGCGGGCAGCACGTGCTGGCAGAGTCCGGCCTCGCTCTCGATGAGCAGCGTGCGGAGGCTTTCGTGACGCGTGATGACGTCGTTGAGGGCAGCCTCGAGCGCGGCCGCATCGAGCGCGCCCTCGAGCCGCAGGACGACGGGGATGTTGTAGTTGGCGCTCGCGCCCTCGAGACGGTTGAGCAGCCACGCGCGGGTCTGCGCGAAGGACGGGGGCAGCGCGGCGGGCCTCGCCATGGCGGTGAGGGGCAGGCCGGCCTTCGGCAGGTCGCGGAGCGCGAGGGCGAGGTCGCCGAGCCGGGGCCGCTGGAAGATCGTCTGGATCGGCAGCTCGCGCCCGAGCCGCTCGCGCAGGAGTGCGGCGAGGCGCACGGCGATGAGGGAGTGGCCGCCGAGGTGGAAGAAGTGGTCCTGCAGCCCGACGCGGGCGGCCCCGGTGAGCGCGGCGACGAGCTCGCACAGCACGATCTCCTCGGGGGTGCGCGGGGGGAGGTGCTCGGCGTTGAGCCCCCAGTGCTGCGGGAGCGGCAG
>JASHTK010000272.1 GCA_030040575.1 Gammaproteobacteria bacterium | reverse complement strand
TCACGCGGCTTCGACCAGTCCTCCGACATGGGGCGCGTATGATAGGTAGCGAGTCCCCGCAAGTCAAAGCGCCGGTGCGGCCTTAAGCTCTTGTTTCTCGTGGGTGAATCGTGACGGTGCCCCGCCGCCTGATCCTCGCCTCCGGCTCGCGCTATCGGCGCGCGCTGCTCGAGCGGCTGGGCGTCGCATTCTCCGTCGAGCCTCCGGCCCTCGAGGAGGCGCATGCCCCCCGCGAGTCGCCGCCCGATCGCGCGCTGCGGCTCGCGATCGCGAAGGCGCAGGCCATCGCCGCGCAGCACCCCGATGCCGTCGTGATCGGCAGCGACCAGGTCGCGGCCGCCGCGAGCACCGTGCTCGACAAGCCCGGCGACGCGGCGGGCGCGCGCGCCCAGCTCGCGCAGCTGAGCGGCGCGACCGCGCTGTTCCACACCGCGTGCGCCGTCCTGGTCGCCGCCGAGCGCTTTCGCGCCGCGCACCTCGACACGACCCGCGTCGCGTTTCGCGCGCTCAGCGCCGAGGAGATCGAGCGGTACGTCGCGCGCGAGCAGCCCTTCGACTGCGCCGGCAGCTTCAAGGTCGAGGCCCTCGGGGTGAGCCTGCTCGAGCGCATCGAGAGCAGCGACCCGACCGGGCTCATCGGTCTGCCGCTCATCTGGCTCGCGGCGACGCTGCGTGCGCTCGGGTACCCGGTTCCGTAGGCGCCAGTCGGTCGAGGACGGCGCGCAGCTCCGCGGGAAGGGCGGCGGACGCACTGAACGGCCCGGCCTCGGGCCACTCGAAGCTCACGGTGTGGGCGTGCAGGAACATCCGCTCGAGCCCGAGGCTCCGCATGCGCAGGTTGAAGGCCTCATCGCCGTATTTCTCATCGCCCGCAATCGGGTGGCCGGCGTGCGCTGCATGCACCCGGATCTGGTGCGTGCGGCCGGTGTGCAGGCGGACCTCGACGAGCGTCGCCCGCGGCGAGCCCGAGAGCTTCGCACCGAAGCGCTGCACCGGACGGAACTCGCTCACCGCGGGCTTGCCACCCGGATGCACCTTGACGGTCCGCTCTCCCCCGACGCGCAGATCCGTGCGCAGCGGCGCCTCGATGCGATCGCGGCCGGCCGGCCAGTGTCCCTCGACGAGGGCGAGGTAACCCTTCGCGATGCGGCCCGCGCGCAGCAGCGCGTGCAGGATCTTGAGGCTCGAGGGCTTGCGCGCGACGAGCAGGCAGCCGCTCGTGTCGCGGTCGAGCCGATGCGCCAGCTCGAGTCTTTCCCCGGGGCGTGACGCCCGCAGCGCCTCGATCACACCGAGGCTCACGCCGCTGCCGCCGTGCACCGCGAGGCCGGCGGGCTTGTCGAGCACGAGCAGCCGCTCATCCTCGTACAGCACCGCCTTCTCGACCGTCTCGAGGAGCCGAGGCGATGCGCGCGCCGGGCTTGGCGGCTCGGCCTCGAGACGCACGGGAGGCACGCGCACGCTGTCGCGCGGCTCGAGGCGCTGATCGGGCCTCGCCCGCCGGCCGTTCACGCGCACCTCCCCGCGCCGCACCAGGCGGTAGAGGTGGCTCCGCGGCACATGGCCGAGCAGCCTCATCAAGAACTTATCGAGCCTCTGGCCCGCGCCCTCCTCGCCCACCTCGACGTGACGGACGGCGCCCCGCGAGGGTCCCGGTTGTGGCATCACCGCATCATTCTCGACGTAAGGCCTTGTTTCTACAGTGGTCTCAACGCTATACTCCGCGCGCCGTCCCGTGTGGGCGGCCAGTGGCCGGCGGCTTGCGCCGCGGCCGATGGTAACGGGCTCCGCGAGACCAGGGGCTGACACGCACTCATTGCGTGCGCTCATTATCGCGGATGCACATCAGTTGGTCCTCGGAATCGAGGCCATCGCGTTTGGGCCGACAAGGCAGCTGCGCCGCGACACCCGCTCAGCGGGAACTTCAGGCGCGCCGTCGGTTGAGTACTGGCAAGGTTTTGGCGCACCGCCCGCTCGGAGGCGGATCGGATCATGAACATCGAGACTCGAGCGCCCTCACTCCTTTGCGTCCTGCCGCGCCGCTCGGAAGCCCCGAGCGGTCGGACTCCCGCCGCCTCCTTGTCGGCCCCTCCACCACTAGTAGGGCCGCATGAAAAGAATGCTCGTCAATGCCATCCAGCAGGAAGAATTGCGGGTTGCGCTGGTTGATGGCCAGAAGCTTTACGATCTCAGCATAGAGCTCCCCTCGCGGGAGCAGAAAAAGGCGAACGTCTACAAGGGCCGGATCTCCCGGGTCGAGCCCTCGCTCGAGGCGTGCTTCGTCGATTACGGCGCCCAGCGGCACGGCTTCTTGCCGCTGAAGGAAGTCTCCAAGGAGTTCTTCCTGAAGCCGCCCCAGGGGGGCCGTCTCAACATCCGTGAGCTGCTCGCCGAGGGCCAGGAGGTCCTGGTGCAGGTCGAGAAGGAGGAGCGCGGCACCAAGGGCGCGGCGCTCACGACGTTCGTGAGTCTCGCCGGACGATTCCTGGTGCTCATGCCGAACAATCCGCGCGCCGGCGGCGTCTCGCGCCGCATCGAGGGCGAGGACCGCGATCAGATGCGCGAGGTCATGAGCCAGCTCTCGATCCCCGATGGGATGGGCGCCATCGTTCGCACGGCAGGCGTCGGTCGCTCCGCCGAGGAGCTGCAATGGGACCTCGATAACCTGCGCGTCCAGTGGGAGCAGATCGCGGCCGCCGCGCAGGACCGGTCGGCGCCCTTCCTCGTGTATCGCGAGAGCGATGCGGTGACGCGCGCCATGCGCGATTACCTGACCGATGATGTGGGGGAGATCCTGGTGGACGACGCGGCCGCGTTCCAGAAGGCCGAGGAGTACATGCAGCGCTTCATGCCCGCGGAGGCGCAGAGGCGGCTCAAGCTCTACAGCGACGACATCGCCCTGTTCACTCGATTCCAGATCGAGAGCCAGATCGAATCCGCCTACGCGCACAAAGTTCAGCTCCCCTCGGGCGGCAGCATCGTCATCGACTACACCGAGGCGCTCGTCTCGATCGACATCAACTCCGCGCGGGCGACGCGCGGCAGCGACATCGAGACCACCGCGCTCAACACCAACCTCGAGGCGGCCGAGGAGGTCGCCCGGCAGCTGCGCATCCGCGACATCGGCGGGTTGATCGTCATCGACTTCATCGACATGGAGTCGCCGAAGAATCAGCGCGACGTCGAGGACCGGCTGCGCGACGCGGTGAAGATGGACCGCGCCCGCATCCAGATCGGGCGCCTCTCGCGCTTCGGGCTGCTCGAGATGTCGCGGCAGCGGCTGCGGCCCTCGCTCGGGGAGTCGAGCCACATCGTCTGTCCGCGCTGCGTCGGCATCGGCAGCATCCGCAGCGTCGAGTCGATGGCGCTCGCGATCTTGAGGCTGATCGGCGAGGAGGTCCGCAAGGAGCGCACGAACCGCGTGATCGCGCAAGTGCCGGTCGAGGTGGCGACCTACCTCATCAACGAGAAGCGCGAGTGGCTGCGCACGCTCGAGGACAAGAGCGAGGCCGACCTGCTCATCGTCCCGAATCCCAACATGCAAACTCCCGAGTACACGATCCGGCGCGTGCGGGATGACGAGGCCGAGCTGCCGGAGAACAAGCAGCTCAGCTATCTGATGCCGGCGGCCCCCGAAGTCGCCGATCCGACCAAGGAGAGAAAGCCGACGCCCGAGGCCGCGGCCGTCGCGAGCCTCATGCCGGCGACCCCCGCTCCGATCGCGGCGCCGCGCGCGCCTGCCC
>JASHTK010000271.1 GCA_030040575.1 Gammaproteobacteria bacterium | reverse complement strand
GAGCCGTCCTCGGTCGCCGCGTAGTAAGAGCTCGCGATGGCCACGCATCCCGGGAAGGTGTAGCCCCCGGTGACGCTCTCTCCGATGCCCCCGGAGACCGCGGTGCTCCCTGCCGTGAGGCAGGCGCCGTTGTAGAAGTACCATTGATTGGTCGTCGTCGCGCCGGTGAAGTTCTCACTCACGGGCGCTTGCGCTCGAGCGAGCGAGCAGGCGAGCAGCGCGAGCGCGGCGTAAGCGATCGACGCCAGAGATCGAGCGTTCATCACAGTCCTCCTCGATTGGTGACTCCCGTCGAGAGCTCGTACGTGCTCTCCACGACGGAGATGGTCGCGCTCGTGCCGCCGTATCCCACGGCGTCGATCTGGTAGCAGCTGCCCACGTTGTCGGCGCAGATGCCCAGATACGCGACATAGAAGCTCGGAGCCTGGAAGTACGTGCCGGATGAGGGGTTCGTGGAGTTGATGAGATTGGTCGGATTGATCATCGCGTAGGGCGTATAGAGGACGCCCACCGGCGCGCCGTTGATCTCCCAGCCCCCGTCGAGCTTCCAGGAGGGGTTCGCCGGATTGACGTTCTGCTGCTGCAGCGTGCTCGAGCAGATCTGACCCTGGTTGAGATTCGCGTTGAGCAGACTCGTGCAGGTGACGACCGTCGTCGCGGCGCTCGTCGTGAGCCAGTATTCCGCGTACTGCTCGGCCTCCTCGGCCGCCGTCGTCGCGCGCTGCTTCTCGCGGATATTGCCCGCGATCCGCTCCTGCACGTCGAAGCTGCGGAACATGCTGATGGCGAGGATCGTGATGATGAGGAGCAGCAGCAGGCTCGAGATGAGCACGAGCCCGCGCTCACGACCTGCTCCGTGCATACGCGCGCTCACGTCATGACTCCCGTTCTCGCCATCACGCCGACGACGCACTCGATGTAATTGAGCGCCGGCAGCGACTGCACCGGGCAGATCTCGCCGGCCGTGGTGCACGCCGTGGGGTTCGCGAAGGTCAGGCGCACCTTCACCGAGGTCACGTTCTCCCACGCGCCCGGGATGCTGTTCATCTCGGCGGCGGTGTAGTAGGTGTCGATGTTGTTGTCGGCGACGGCGGTGTTGGTCCTCACGCCGTACCAGATCTGCAGGTTCTTCACGCCGGCGGCGAGCTGCACGGCCGCCTGGGCCGCGCCGTTGGTGCTCAGCGTGCAGTCGAGGTTCCCGTTGGCATCGATGCTGAACGTGTTGGTGTACGTCACGTTCGCGCCCGAGGTGTTCGTCCCGCCGATGCAGTTGAGGTTGTTGTCTCCGCTCGCCGTCTCGAAGCGCACCGAGATCGCATCCGCATCTCCCGGCACGCCGCCGGACGAGGCCGTGCCATCCCCCGCGATGGCCTGACCCAGCTGGAACGTGCCCGTTCCATCCGGGTCGGGCCACGTGCCGACGGGCAGCGTGTCGATGGTGTTGACGGTCGGCTGCGGGAAATAGCCCGCCGTCTGGATCACGTTGGTGATCATGATCATGGCGAGCCGCTCGTTGTCCTCGAGTTGCGCAAGGCTCCCCTGGGTGTTGAAGGTGTTGCGCATGCTCTGGACGATCGTGAGCAGCCCGGCGAGCAGGAACAGGGCGATGAGCATCGCGACGAGCAGCTCCACCAGGGAGTATCCGCCGAGGCGGCGCGCGTTGCGGTTTGCGGGGGAGTGGCTCACGGTCACGGCTCCACGTAGAGCGTGTAGGTCGGGATCTGGAACGCCGCGGCGGTCGTGCTCGCGCTCGCTTCCTGCGAATTGATGGCCACCGCGTTCTCCGACCAGCTGATTTGAATGGTGCAGCCGAGCGGCGGCGTCTGGCCCGCGGGACAGCTGACGACGGCCGTGACGTTCGGCAGCAAATTGTTGAGCGCATTGGCCCACTGCTGCAGATCGTAGGAGGCGACCGTCTCGGTGTTGCACATCGACGTCGTTCCGTAGGTCGGCGCCAGGCAATTCGCTCCGGTCACCGGGAACCCCTCGGTGGTGCTCGTGACGCTCGCGCCGGCCACATTGGTCGTCTGGGGGGGACTGTTGTCCCAGTAATCGCGGTCCGCGTGCATGGCGGCGGCAAGGCTCGCGGCCTCGAGCGCGGCGAGCGAGCGCATGCGCGCGCTGCTGGTGCTCGAGAGCGAGAGCGCCTGCATCTTGGCGATCCCGAGCAGCCCCACCGCGATCACGACGAGGGCCACCATGACCTCGACCAGGCTGAAGCCGTGCGCGACCGCAGCGCGGCGGCGCGCGCGCGCAGCCGTGTGCGGCCGGGAGAAAACGCTACGCCGCGGAGTCATGTGCAGGAGGCCTCCGTGGTGTGAGTCTGAATCGACATCATGCCGATCACCGCGATGTCGAGGCAGCGCGTCCAGATGGGGTTCGCCGTCGCATCGTGCAGAGTGAGGGTCGCGCCGCCGTTCGGCAGGCCGAGCGCAAAGCCCTCTCGGCTGAACGTCACCGTGCCCAGATCGATATCCGCCGACGGCTCGAACGTATCGGTGCTGGTGAAGGGCAGCTGAACGCGGAGCACGGTATCGCCCGCGTCGACGGTCTGATCGTCGTTCACGTCGGAGAACACGATCCAACCGTCCTGCCAGTCGGTGCCGCCGGTGCACGCCGTCTGATCGTTCGAGACGCACGCGGTGACGGTCTGTCCCTCCTTGATCGCCTCCGCACGCGCGAACTGCAGGTCGCCGAGCAGCCCGTTCGCCTCGCCCGAGATGCGGTAGGAATTGTCGATGTACTTATAGGAGGGGATGCCGATCGTCACCATGATCGCGACGATCGCGATGACGGCGATCAGCTCGACGAGTGTGACACCCGTCACGTTTCTCGACGTCGTGCGCTCCGCGCGCCGACGAGCGCGCGGCGAGAGGCATCGACAACTGAGTGGCGCTCGGTCCATGGGCGAGAACCCTAGGCAGGGAAGCTTGCAGGAGTCTGACGATAGGAGGGGACGGCACGCCGCGCAGAAGCGCGACGCTCAAACTGCGACGTTGTTCGCAATTCCGCGGGAAGCGGCGGCCCCGGGCACCGCCGGGCGCGGCGCTGCGCGGGCCGCAGGGAAGCGGACCCGCACGCGCGTGCCGCGGCCCCCCGTGCCTGCCGCGATCGTCACGGCGGCCTCGTGCAGGCGCGCGATCTCCTCGACGATCGCAAGGCCGAGGCCGCACCCGTGGCCCGGAGCGCCCGGGATCCGATAGAACCGCTCGAGCACTCGGGTGCGCTCGGACTCCGGGATCCCCGGCCCGTCGTCCTCCACCTCGAGGAAGGGGCTCCCGTCCGTGATGCCACACCGCACGGTGACCCGGCCGCCCTGCGGGGTGTAGCAGAGCGCGTTGTCCACGAGGTTGCCGAGCAGGTCCTCGAGCAACCGCGGCATGCCGCTCACCTCGACCGGCTCCGCGTCCGCCCCGAGGTCGTGGCCGCTCTCGACCGCCCGCCTGAGATTGAGCTCGACCGCCCGGCCGACGAGGTCGCGGAGATTCACGCTCTCGAGGCGGTCCGCGACCCGTGCGGTCGGATCGGCCCGCGCGAGCGTCAAGAGCTGATTTGCGGAGTGCGCGAGGCGCATCATCCCCTCGTGAAGCATCACGAGCCGGTCCCGGACCGCCGCCGCAGCCGGCTCGCGCAGCAGCAGCTCGAGCTGTCCCATGAGCCCCGCGATGGGCGTGCGCAGCTGATGGGCGGTGTCGGCCACGAACCGGCGCTGGGAGCGGGCCGACTCGCGCAGCATGTCGAAGAGCAGGTTGAGCGCATCGACCAGGGGGCGAATCTCCGAGGACACCTCCGCTGCCCTGAGCGGCTGCAGCTCGCGGGCCGACCGGGCCTCGATCTGCCGGCGCACCGCGATGAGCGGCTTCAATCCGAAGTGCACGCCGATCCACACGAGGAGGAGGGTCACATCGACCTGGATGAAGTCCACGAGCCAGGTGCTCGCGAGGATGAAGTGTCCGGAGGCGTCGCGCCCCGCGGCGGGCTCGGCCACGCTCACCGTCGCGACACCGAGCGGGGTTGCGAGCCGGTACGTCGCGAGGCGCGACGGCCGCTGCCGCAGCTCGATGTCGGCGAAGGAGGGGTTCGCGACGCCTGCGGGCGCAGCCGCGAGCGCGGGATCCCCCGCGAGGAGCTCACCGCTCGGGCCTCGAATGGCGAACTCCGCGATGCCGGGGTGCGCGGCGCTCGAGGAGCCGCCCGCCGCGAGCCGAGCACCCGTGCGCAGGTCCCCGCCGACGGTCTCGACGCTCGCGGCGAGCGCGCGCGCCTCCTCTCCGAGCCGTTGATCGTACGCGTGGCTCACGAAGAGCATGGCCGCGCGGTAGTTCGCGAGCACTCCGGCGACCATCAGGAGAAAGAGCGAGGGCAGGAGCAAGATCAGCAGGCGCCGGCGAATCGAGCCGCCCGAGCCGGAAGCGAGACTCATCGGGGCGGCCCGCTCACGGATGGCGGCCGCTCGCGGCCTGCGCCTCATCGAGGCGATAGCCCAAGCCGCGCACGGTCCGGATGATCGCCGCGGCCCCGAGCTTCGCCCGGACGCGGGAGACGTACACCTCGACGGCGTTCGGCGTGAGCGGGCGATCCCAGCTCGCCATCGCCTCCTGGAGGCGCTCCTTGGTGACGATCCGCCCGGAGTTCAGGGCGAGGCACTCGAGCACGAGCCACTCCCGTGCCGTGAGCTCCACGGGCGCATCGCCGATCCGCAGCCGGCGGCCGCCGACATCGATGTGCAGCCCGCCGAGGCTCACCTCGCCGTGCGCCTTCAGGTGGGCGCGCCGGATGAGTGCACGGCACCGGGCGGCAAGCTCGGCCTGCTCGAACGGCTTCATCAGAAAATCGTCCGCGCCGAGGTCGAGCGCCTGCACCTTGACGGCGAGCGCGTCGCGCGCGGTGAGGATCAAGACCGGAAGGCTCGACCCGGCGTCCCTCAGGCGGCGCACCAATGCGAGGCCGTCGGCGCCGGGCAGCCCGACATCGATCACGGCGAGGTCGAAGTGCTCGGTGGCGAGCGCCGCCGAGGCCGCCTCGGCGCTCGGGGCCCGATCGACCGCGAATCCCGCGGCCGCAAGCCCGCGGCCGACCGCGTCCGCGACCAACTCGTCGTCCTCCACGATCAGGATGCGCATAGCTGCGGGTGATGAGCGTGCCTCGAGGCTAATGTACTCAAGTCGCGCACCGGGGAGAGACGCCGGCGGGCCATTTTGTCGATGTCAATCACACTTCGGTCGGGTATGATTTTCCGGTGCGGCCCGCCGGGGACACTCTTTAAGACCCATGCGCATCGAATTCACGAAGATGCATGGTCTTGGCAACGACTTCATCGTCTTCGACGCCCTGCGTGCGGGGCTGCCCGCGGCCGCGCAGTTCCGCCGCCTCGCCCACCGCCACACCGGCATCGGCTTCGACCAGGCGCTCGTGCTCGAGCCGCCGAGGCGGCCCGGGACGAGCGTCTACTACCGTATCTTCAACGCGGACGGCATCGAGGTCGAGCAGTGCGGCAACGGGGCCCGGTGCATCGCCGCCCTGCTCCATCGACGCGGGCGAGCGCCCGCGGGCGAGCTGCTGCGGATGGACAGCCCGGCCGGCGAGGTGCGGGCTCGGATCGGCTCGCCGCAATCGATCTCCGTCGACATGGGCGTGCCGAGCTTCGACCCCCGCTCGCTGCCGTTCGACGCTCCGGGCGATGCGCCCGTGCACCGGATCGAGGTGGCCGGGGACGAGGTGGAGATCGGCGCGGTCTCGATCGGCAACCCCCACGTGGTGCTCACCGTGAGCTCCGTCGAGACGGCGCCCGTCGAGCGGCTCGGTGCCGCGATCGAGACCCACCGGCGCTTTCCGAAGCGCGTGAACGTCGGGTTCATGGAGATCCTCGACCGCGCCCACATCCGCCTCAGGGTTTACGAGCGGGGCGCCGGGGAGACGCTCGCCTGCGGAACGGGCGCCTGCGCCGCCGTCGCGGTCGGGCGCAGGCGCGGATGGCTCGATGCGCAGGTGCGCGTGCAGGTGCGCGGCGGCGAGTTGCGCGTAAACTGGGACTCGCCCGGTGATCCGGTGTGGCTGACGGGTCCCGCGGAGATCTCGTTCGAAGGCCACGTCGATCTATAAGGGCACGACAAACTAGGGGTCTGGGGACATGACCACACGAGAGGCTCGCGGCATGACCGCGGCGCAGGCCGAAGAGGAATCCGTCGCCCGCTATCTGCAGCACAACCTTGAATTCTTCGAGCGCCACCAGCCACTGCTCGCCCGGCTGCGCCTGCCGCATGCGCGCGGCGGCTCGACCATCTCCCTCATCGAGCGTCAAGTGGAGGTGCTGAGGGAGCACCAGGCGGCGGTCGAGCAGAAGCTCGCCGAGTTCGTGAAGGTCGCCCGCTCGAACGACGCCGTGGCCGAGAAGATGCACCACTTCACGCGCCGCCTGCTGCGCGCCCGCACGCGCGCGGCCGCGATCGGGGAGATCGAGGCGAGCCTGCGCGAGGACCTCGACGCCTGCCACTCGGTGCTGGTCCTCATCGCGCCCGCCGGCGACGTTCCCGCCGAGCGCTTCGTGAAAGTCCTGCCCGCGGACGACCCGAGCCTGAAGTCCTTCGAATCGCTGTTCACGAACGGTAAGCCGCGCTGCGGCCAGGCGCGCGACTCGCAGCGCGAGTTCCTCTTCGGCTCCGACGCCGAGGCCATGGGGTCTGTCGCCCTGATCCCGCTCGGGGAGAAGGGGTCGGTCGGCCTGCTCGCGCTCGGCAGCATGGACCGCGACCGGTTCCACCCCGGCATGAGCACCGAGTTCCTCGGCCGCCTCGGCGATCTCATCACGGATGCTCTCGCGCGAGCCTGACGCGCGGCCGCGCTCCGCCCCACGATGAGCCCCGCCGAGCTCGAGTGGCTCTCGCGCTTCCGGCGCCACCTCGCCACCGAGCGGCGGCTGTCCGGCCACACCGGCTCGAGCTACGCACGGGACCTGGCGGCGCTGGTGCGGTACTGCGACCGTGAGGCGATCCCCGCGTGGGCCGCGCTCGACAGCCAGCACGTGCGGGTCTTTGCCGCCCGCTCGCATGCCGCGGGGCTCGCTCCCCGGAGCATCCAGCGGCGCCTGTCGGCGATCCGCAGCTTCTTTCGCTTCCTCATCCGCGAGCGGGTGATCGCGAGCAATCCGGCCGAGGGCATTCGCGCGCCGAAGGCCGGGCGCCGCCTGCCGCGCACGCTCGATCCGGACCAGATGGCGCGCCTCCTCGAGCTGCCGGGCAGCGGTCCGTTCGTCGTCCGCGACCGCGCCATGATGGAGCTCTTCTACTCCTCGGGGCTGCGCCTCGCCGAGCTCGCCGGGCTCGACCTCGGCGATGCCGACCTCAAGGACCGCACCGTGCGCGTGCTCGGCAAGGGCGGCAAGACCCGGGTGGTCCCGGTCGGCCGCATCGCGGCCGAGGCGCTCCGCAAGTGGGTGGCGGCGCGCGGAGCCCTCGCCCGTGCCGACACGACGGCACTGTTCGTCGGGCGGCGCGGCGCCCGTCTCGGGCCCCGCGCGATCGAGCTGCGCATCGCCCATTGGGCGCGGCGGCAGCGGCTGCCGATGCACGTGCACCCGCACCTGCTGCGGCATTCCTTCGCCTCGCATCTGCTTGAGTCGAGCGGGGATCTGCGGGCCGTCCAGGAGCTCCTCGGCCACGCCTCCCTCTCCACCACGCAGATCTACACTCATCTTGATTTCCAGCACCTGGCCCGCATCTACGATGCGACACACCCGAGAGCACGCAGGAAACCATGAGCTTCGATCCCCACGGCACGACCATTCTCGCCGTCCGCCGCAACGGAGCGGTTGCGATGGGCGGCGACGGCCAGGTGACGCTCGGCAACACCGTCATGAAGGCCAACGCGCGCAAGGTGCGCCGTCTCTACAATGACCAGGTGCTCGCCGGATTCGCGGGCGGCACGGCCGATGCCTTCACGCTGTTCGAGCGCTTCGAGGGCAAGCTCGAGAAGTACGGCAACCTCACGCGAGCGGCCATCGAGCTCGCGAAGGACTGGCGCTCCGACCGGTTCCTGCGCCGGCTCGAGGCGCTGCTGCTCGTCGGGGACCGCGAGAAGCTCTTCATCGTCTCGGGCAACGGCGATGTGATCGAGCCGGAGCACGACGCGGCGGCCATCGGCTCGGGCGGCTCGTTCGCCATCGCGGCCGCCCGGGCGCTGCTCGAGGCATCCGAGCTCGACGCGCGCGCCATCGTCGAGCGCTCGCTCGGCATTGCCGCGGACATCTGCATCTACACCAACCGCACTCTGCTCATCGATGAGCTCAAGTAGCCCCGGCATGACGCGAGCGCTCACGCCCCGCGAGATCGTTCAAGAGCTCGACAAGCACATTGTCGGGCAGGACGCCGCGAAGCGCGCGGTCGCCATCGCGCTGCGCAACCGCTGGCGCCGCATGCAGGTCGGCGAGCCGCTGCGCCAGGAGATCACGCCGAAGAACATCCTCATGATCGGGCCGACCGGCGTCGGCAAGACCGAGATCGCGCGCCGGCTCGCGAAGCTCGCGAACGCTCCGTTCGTCAAGGTCGAGGCGACGAAATTCACGGAGGTCGGCTACGTCGGACGGGACGTGGACTCGATCATCAAGGAGCTCGCCGACGTCGCCGTCAAGATGACCCGCGAGCAGGAGACGGACAAGGTGCGCCAGCGCGCGTCCGAGGCCGCCGAGGAGCGCGTGCTCGATGCGCTGCTGCCGCGGCCGCGCGTGATGGGCTTCTCGACCGACGAGCCGCGCGAGCCGCGCGATGTCGAGACGCGGCAGAAATTCCGCGCGATGCTGCGCGAGGGGGAGCTCGACGAGCGGGAGATCGAGGTGGAGCTGCGCATGCTGCCGATGGGCGTCGAGATCATGGCGCCCCCGGGCATGGAGGAGATGCAGCAGCAGCTGCAGTCGATGTTCCAGAACCTCGGCGGCAACCGCACCCGCACGCGCCGCGTGAAGGTGAAGGAGGCCGTGAAGCTCCTGACCGACGAGGAGGCGGCCAAGCTCATCAACGAGGACGAGCTCAAGGTGCAGGCGCTCGCGAACGCGGAGCAGAACGGGATCGTGTTCATCGACGAGCTCGACAAGGTGACCCGCCGGCAGGAGACGATCGGCGCGGACGTATCCCGCGAGGGCGTGCAGCGCGATCTGCTGCCGCTCGTCGAGGGCTCGACGGTCGCGACCAAGTACGGGCAGGTGAAGACCGATCACATCCTGTTCATCGCCTCAGGCGCGTTCCACCTCTCGAAGCCCTCCGATCTCATCCCGGAGCTGCAGGGCCGGCTGCCGATCCGAGTGGAGCTCGATTCGCTCAAGGTCGAGGATTTCGTCCGGATCCTGACCGAGCCCGACGCCTCGCTCACGGCGCAGTACAAGGCGCTCCTCGCCACCGAGGGCGTGAAGGTCGAGTTCTCGGCCGACGGCGTGCGGCGGGTCGCCGAGATCGCCTTCAAGGTGAACGAGCGCACCGAGAACATCGGCGCGCGGCGCCTGCACACGGTGATGGAGCGCCTGCTCGAGACCGTCTCGTACGAGGCGAGCGAGCAGAACGGCGCGGCCGTCACGATCGACGCGAAGTACGTCGATGACCACCTCGGGAACCTCGTGAAGGACGAGGACCTGAGCCGCTACATCCTCTAGCCGCCGGCGCTAGCCGCTGGGGCCTCGCGGACGATCGATCCCCGACGGCCCGCTCACGGCGGCTCGGCCGCGCCGAACACCTCGATGCGGCGGCTCTGCAGCGCGCGGTGGATGACGATGAAGAGGTAGTACGTCGCGAGGAACCACAGCACTCGCATGATCGTCGAGTCGCCTCCGCCGCCCGGCCACACGGACCTGCCGATCGGCGGCGCCGCGAACCAGCCCGCGGCGAGCACCAGCAGGACGGCCGCGAAGTACACCCGCCCGGCGCGCCGCAGCCTGAGGCTTCCGCGGCTCAGGTAATGCAGGCGCGTGCGGAACCAGACCATCCCGACGACGACCAGGGCCGTGATGGCCGCTGTGAGGTCCTGGGCTCTCACACCGCTGCAGTCAGCCGCGCTCGCGCCCCTCGCCGGGCGCCGCGCCCATCGCGAGCGCGCACAGCTCCTCGTCCGAGAAGCGCGTCTGCCAGAGCAGGCAGCGCGCCCGATCGATCACGCTCCGCGGCACGAGCACCCGGCACTGGCGCGCGGCGCCGAGCAGCTCGGAATCGGCCTGCACGCGCGCGCGCAGGCCCTCCGAGGCGAGCAGCCCCGCCAGCGCCTGCGCCGAGAGCGTGTCGGCGACGACGGCGACGATTTCCCAGTGATCGGCGTCCACGAGCCCACCCGGGGGCGGCGCAGGCTCAGGCGGCGCGCTCCGCGACGTTCTTCACGTTGAGCCCCAAGCGGCGCGCGTCGGCGAACCGGGCCGCGACGTCATTCCAGTTCCACAGATTCCAGACCGCATCGAAGAACCTCACCTTCTCGTTCTGGTACTGCAGGTAGAACGCGTGCTCCCAGGCGTCGAGCACGAGCAGCGGCACCGCGCCCTCGAGGGTGCTCGACTGGTGATCGTGGATCTGCGCGATGACGAGCTGCGCCGAGAACGTGTCCCACATCAGCGCCGCCCAGCCCGATCCCATGATCGTCGCGGCGGTCTTGTTGAGCTGCTGCTTGAATGCATCGAAGCTTCCGAAGTGCGTGTCGATCGCCTGCGCGAGCTCGCCCGTCGGCCGGCCGCCCGCCTTCGGCGCGAGGTTGCGCCAGAAGATGCTGTGCAGGACGTGCCCGGACACGTTGAACGCGAGGGCCCGGGCGAGCGTGCCCACGTTGTCGTAGGCGCCCTTCTGCCGGGCCTCCTGCAGCTGCTCGAGCAGCTTGTTCGCGCCATCGACGTAGGCGCGATGATGCTTGCCGTGATGCAGCTCCATGATGCGCCCGGAGATGTGCGGCTCGAGCGCGCCGTAGTCGTACTCGAGATCGGGAAGCGCGTAACGGGTCATCTGGCGTACTCCTTACGATTAGGGCGTCGAGCCCAGGTGTTCTTCGGGATTCGGGCGGGTGCCCGCCGGGTGAGCGGAATGATACGACTTTTCGACGGACCCGCCTCCCGCGGCCCCGCGGCGGCCGCGGCGGCAGCGGCGTCCACGATGTGGTCGGGTGATCCGGACGCTCGAGACGCAGGGGCCGGGCCGCCGATGCCCTAGAATCGCACCGGGTATGAGCGCGCCTCCGGACACGCACTGCGGCGAAGCGCCGCTCCCGCGCTGGCTACGCTGGGCTTCGCGGCTTCCGTGGAGCGTGCTGTACGCCGCGGGCCGCGGCCTCGCGTTCCTCGCGTACCGGGTCGTGCGCTACCGGGTCCGCGTCGTTCGCGAGAACATCGCGGGAGCCTTTCCGGAGCTTGCGCCGCGGGCGCGCCGGAGGGTCGAGCGCGATTACTACCGCCGCCTCGGCGAGCTCTTGGCCGAGGTGGTCAAATCGGCGACCTTGTCGGGGGAGGAGCTCGACCGGCGCGTGACGCTGGAGCGTCTCGACGTCGTCCGCGATGAGCTCGAGGCCGGGCGGTCCGTGCTGATCGTCGCGGCCCATCAGTGCAACTGGGAGTGGCTGCTCCTCGCCCTGTCGTTGAAGCTCGGCTACCCGCTCGATGCCGCCTACAAGCCTCTGCACGGCGCGCGCAGTGAGCGCCTGATGAGGACCCTCCGCACCCGATTCGGCGGCACGCTGATCCCGGCGAAGGATCTTCTCGCGCGCATTCTCACCCGCCGCGACCCGCGAGCCGTGGCGATGGTCGCCGACCAGGAGCCGGTGAGCAGCGACTACAAGTGGTGGACGCAGTTCCTGAACCGATCCACCGCGTTCTACCGGGGCCCGGAGAAGATCGCGCAGGTGACCCGGTGCGCGGTCGTGTTCGCATCGATGCGCCGCATCGAGCGGGGGCGGTACGAGGTGACGCTCGAGCCGCTCCTCGGCGCGCGCACGCCCGCCGAGCCAGGCGCTCTCACCGAGCGCTACGCCCGGCGGGTGGAGGCTCAAGTGCGCGCAAGTCCTGCGGACTGGACCTGGTCACACCGCCGCTGGAAGCTTCGCCGGCCCCTCTACTCCGCCCCCGCGCGGGGCGCGCTCGGCGCGGGAGATCCTTGACGCTCGAGCGCTCGGGCCGCGCTCGGTGCGCCACCGACTCATTCGGCCTCCCCCCTCGAAGAGTGTCGGCGGTCAGCGAAACCTTCGCTGCCGGTGGATGCCGCGCGCTCCGCGGACGGACTGAGGCTCGATCCACAGCTCGCGGCGCTCCTGGCGGGATCGCAGCCTGCGCTGGCGCATCTGGGGAAGGATCTGCTGGCGCGGCAGGCTCTGCGGGCGGGGCAGGAACTGCGGGCGCGCGGCCGCGCGCCCGCGTGCGCGTGACTGCTCGAGCATCTGCTCGCGCTGCTGCGGCGTCGCGCTCTCCCACCTGCGGCGCAGCTCCTGCCGGCGCTCGAGCGGCAGGCTCTCGAACTTGCGGAAGCTCTGCCGCACGATCTGCTGCCGATCGGGAGGGAGCGACCGGAACTCCTCCCAGCGCTGCTGCAACATCTGGCGCTCCTGCGGGGGCATCGCCATGAAGCGCTGGAACCGCTGGCGCGCGTTGTCGCGCTGCTCGGGAGTCATGCGCAGCCAGCGGTCGCTGCCGTTCGCGAGGGCGCGCTGCCGCTGCGGGGGCAGGCTGTCCCACTGACCCGCGTAGCGGGAGAGCAGGCTCTGCTGAGCCGGCGACAGGGCGGACCAGGAAACGGGCGGCGGTTGCGGCGGTGGGGCCCCGAGCTGCGCAAAGGCCGGCGCCGCTGCGGCAAGCAGCAGCGTCAACACGACCGTTCTACGCAGCCTTGTCACTTCTTCTGACTCCCGTCGGACTCCCCGCCGGAGCTGTCGCCTCCGGAGGGCGCGGGCGGCTTCGCCGCCGGTGCGACCGTCGCCGGATCCGTCCTTGCGAGGTAGTCGATCCACCGCTCGTCCACCGAGCCGATGCTGCCCAGGAACTCCATCAAGTCGGCGTCGTCCGCCGGCGGCTTGGCCTGCTGAGCCGACCCGTCGGCATGGACGGCGGCCGGCAGCCCCGCCGCTCCCGCGCCGAGGATCACGGCGATCACGAGCCCCGGCAATGCGCCGCTCGCGGGTCCCCGCCTTCGCGGCATATCGGCTCCCTACCCTCCGGTACACCGTGCGGGTCCGATCCGCACGGACCCGCGACGCCGGCGCGCGGCGTCAGGTGGTGTGTTGCGCTGCGCTCGGCTCGGCCTCCGTGGTGCTATCGTCCGCCTGAGCAGCCGCCCATTCGTAGAAGCCACGATCGTAATTCTCCATCAAGCTCATGCTCTCATCGTCCGTCAGAAAATCGAGCACCTCGAGGGAGGGTTGCGGACTCGCGACCTGCGACGGCGCCTGGTGCGACCGGGGACCGAAGAGCACGAGCACCGTCGCGAGGACCGCCGCCGCGACGGCACCGGTGACCGGCATCAGCATCAGCTTGCGGCTGCGCCAGAGCGCCGGCCGCGTGCGCCGTGAGGCCTCGAGCGCGGCCTGGCGCGCCTGGTTCAGGCGCGAGCGGGTGCGCGAATCGATGCGCGCGAGGCTCCCCGCGAGCAACGCGCGCGCGCGTCGCTCCAGCTCGCTCACGGTTTCCTTGTTATGATTCATACGTCGACCTCGAAATCGCCCAAGCGCGCGCGCAGCGCCTGCACTGCGCGGAAATAATGTGTCTTGACGCTACCCTCGGAGCAACCCATCGCGGTCGCAGTCTGGGCCACGTCGAGTCCCTCGAGGTTGCGCAGCAGGAAGGCCTGGCGCTGCCTCTCGGGCAGCCCGTGCAGAGCCTTCTCGAGCGCCTGCATCGCCTCGTCCACTTCGAGCTTCGCCGTGAGGGAGGGCTCGGGGCTCGGAGCCTGCGCAAGTGGGTCGGGCTCGTCCTCGTCGTCCTCCCGCCTGAACGGCAGCCAGGCCATGACGCGCCCGCGCACCGTTCGCCGGCGCTGCATGTCACGGATCCGGTTCTCCAAGATCCGGTAGAAGAGCGGTCTCCACTCCTCGGCCGAGCGCTGCGCGTACGCGCGGGCGAGCTGCAGCATCGCATCCTGCACGGCGTCGAGCGCATCGTCCTCGTTGCGCAGGCTCGCCTGGGCGATCCTGAACGCCTTGAGCTCGACGCTCGCCAGGAACTGGTTGAGCGCCGCCGACCGGGCTTCGGCTGTCGTGTCGTTCAAGAGAGTGCCGCTGTACGGGCCCGCGGGCGTGGGATAAACCGGCGCGAGCGTAGCAAAGGCACTCATTCGACGTACAACGCAGCTCGAGCCGGCCGGGTTGACCGTCTCCAAAAGGAGTCACCGCGGAGCGCGGGGCGGCGGCTCACCCGGCCCCGATTGGCATCCATCCATATAACCCACTGATTATCAATGGATTCCATCAGCCGATGCCCGACGCGACCCTTCCAGCCGGCATTCTGAGGGTCGCCCTCGACGTGCCGGTCCGGCGGCTGTTCGACTATCTGCCGCCGACGTCCGCGGGGGCTGCGGTGTGCCCGGGCACTCGCCTCAAGGTCCCCTTTGGCCGCAGGAGGCTCGTCGGCATCGTCGTCGAGACGGCGCGGGAATCCGCGATCCCGAGCGGCCGGTTGAAGCCCGCCCTCGAGGCGCTCGATGCGGAGCCCCTCCTCGACGGGGAGACCTTGGCCCTCGTGCGCTGGGCCGCCGACTACTATCACCACCCGCTCGGCGAGGCGCTCGCCGCGGCGCTTCCGCGGACG
>JASHTK010000270.1 GCA_030040575.1 Gammaproteobacteria bacterium | reverse complement strand
GTGCGCGGCTCCTGGTCGGCGACCATCGCGATGGCGCGCGGGGTGCGGCCCCGCTTGATGATGTCGCCGAGCAGCTGCTGCGCGGGCACGAGGCGGCTGCCGAAGCGCGTGCGCAGCCGCATCATCTCCCGCTCCGCCCACGGATCGACGAGCGGCTTGTAGGCCGCATCGAGCGGGGATTCGAGCTCGAGCGACAGCGCGAGCAGCAGCCACTCCCAGTTGCACTGGTGCGCGGCGACGAGGAGCACCGGCGTGCCGCTTGCGAGGAGCTCACGGGGCCGCTCGAGGCCGCTCACCGGGGCGCGGCGGCGGATCTCCTCGGCGGGCAGGCGCACCGCCTTGATCACCTCCACCAGCACCTCGCCGAAGCCGCGATAGTAGCGGCGCGTGAGCTCGCGCAGCCCCCGCTCATCGAGCGCGGGGAACGCCTTCGAGAGATTCTCGCGGATCACCTGCCCGCGATACCGGAACACGCGCCCCGCGAGCGAGGCGAGCGCGCCCGAGAGCCCGTAGAGCAGCCACCAGGGCAGCGCCGCGGCGAGGCGCACCCACCAGGCCGAACGCCCCGCCGTCTCCGATTGCATGGGGCTGCATATAGAGGCAAGCCCGGCCGAGGTCAAGCGGGATCGCTCGGCGGCGCGGCGCCGTGGGGTCCGGGGCGAGGCGCCGTCAAGAGGCGCGGCGCTGCGCGAGCGCCGCGATATCGGCGGTCGAGAAGAAGCTGTCGAGCTCGACGAGCTCCGCGGCGATGTCCTCGACCCATTGAGCCATCTCGCCTGGCGGCGCCTCGGGTGCGCGCGACTCGATGTGCCACGCGAGCTCGCGGAGCCGCCCGGCACCGATGTTGTCGCTCGCGCCCTTGAGCTTGTGGGCGGCGCGCCGCAGCCGGTCGCGCTCGTCGGCGCCGAGCGCGCTGCGCATCTCCGCGAGCGCGCTCGTGGCGCTCGCCTGAAAGGCGGCGAGCAGCTCGCGCATGAACGCGGTGTCCTCCGCGGCGAGGCTGCCGAGGCGCGCCAGATCGAGCGGGGCGGATGCGAGGCTCGGTCCCTGCAGGCGCGGCGCAGCCGCGGCGGCGCAGGCGATCGAGCCGAGCACGAAGCGCTCGAGGACGTCCTCGAGGCGCGCCGGCTCGAGTGGCTTGGCGAGCACGTCGTCCATGCCGGCGTCGAGGCAGCTTTGGAACTGGCCCGCGAGCACGTTCGCGGTGAGCGCGACGATCGGCGTGCGACCGGCGCCGCTCTCGCGCGCCCGGATCGCGCGCGTCGCGGCGAGCCCGTCCATCACCGGCATCTGCATGTCCATCAGGATCAGATCGAACCGCTCGTGCCCGCAGGCCTCGACCGCCTCGGCCCCATCTCCCACGACGCGGACGTTGCAGCCGAGCCGCTCGAGAAACTTCTGCGCGACCTTCTGATTGACCGGGTTGTCCTCCACCACGAGCACGCGGCCGCCGTACTGGCGCTGCGAGGCGGCGCTCGCGAGGGTCCCGCGCGTGACGAGCGGATGGGTTCCGGTCTGCCACTCCTCGGCCGCGTGCGCGAGCACGTGGCTCAGGCACTCGCGCAGCTCCCGGCCGCGCACCGGCTTGGTGAGATAGGCGGCGAAGCCCATGGAGGCGAACCGCGTGTGGTCGCCCTTGCGGTCGAGCGAGGTGAGCAGCACCAGTCTCGAGCGCGACAGCAGCGGATCCGCGGCGATGCTCTCCCCGAGCATGGCGCCGTCGATCTCGGGCATCTGATAATCGACGAGGACCACCTCGTACGGCCGGCCCTCGGCCGTCGCGCGCCGCATGAGCGCAAGCGCCTCGGCGCCACCTGGCGCCGCCTGCGCATCGAACTGGCCGAATTGCAGATGGCCGATGAGCACGCGGCGGTTGGTCTCGTTGTCGTCCACCACCAGAATGCGTCGGCCACCGCCCTCGGGGGCGGGCTGGCTCGCGCGAGCGCCGGCCTCGAGCACCGTCAGAGGCAGCGTGAAGCCGAACGTCGAGCCCTTGCCGAGCTCGCTCGCGACGGTCACCTCCCCGCCCATGAGCTCGACCAGCCGCTTGACGATCGAGAGGCCGAGCCCGGTCCCGCCGAACTTTCTCGTCGTGGAGGAATCGGCCTGCGTGAACGGCTGGAACAACTCCGCGCGCGCCTCGGCCGCGATGCCGATGCCGGTATCGCGCACCTCGAAGTGGATGGTCGCGGCGCCGTTCGACTGCGCCTCGAGGCGGACCTCGATCACGATCTCGCCCCGGGCGGTGAACTTGATGGCGTTGCCCACCAGGTTCACGAGGCACTGGCGGATGCGCTGCGGATCGCCGAGCACCCTCTGCGGCACATCGGGACGCACATCGACGATGAGCTCGAGATCCTTCATCGCCGCTTGCAGCGCCATCATGGAGCCGACCTCCTCGACGTTGCCGCGCAGGTCCATCTCGACCGACTCGATCTCGAGCTTGCCGGCCTCGATCTTGGAGAAGTCGAGGATGTCGTTGATGATCGCGAGGAGCGAGTTCGAGCTCGTGCGGATCGCCTCGGCGTACTCGCGCTGCACCCGCCCGAGCACCGTGTCGGCGAGCAGCGCCGTCATGCCGATGATGCCGTTCATCGGCGTGCGGATCTCGTGGCTCATCGTCGCGAGGAAGGCGGTCTTCGCCCGGCTCGCGGCCTGCGCCGCCTCCGTCGCGCGCATCAGCGCCTCGCGCGCCGAGCGCGCGTCGGTCACATCCTGCATCGAGCCGGAGGTGCGAATCACGCGCCCCGCTGCATCGAACTGCGGCCGGCCGCGCAACCGATACCAGCGGTACTCCCCGCCGCGGGTGAGCAGGCGGACCTCCATGTCGAGCGGCGCACCGTCGGCGAGCTGCCGGCGGACCGCCTCATCGGACATCGACAGATCCTCGGGATGGACGCGCCGCCGCAGCGCCTCCGGATCATCGCCGAGCTCCCCATCCTCGCACCCGAGCAACTCGTGCAGGCGCGGGGACAGCCAGCAACGCGGCTCCGGACCGGTGAAGTCGACCTCCCACAGACCGTCCTGCGTTCCGTGCACGGCGCGCTCGAACCGCGCGCGCACCTCGCGCAGCGCGTCCTCGGCGAGCTTCTGCTCGTGCACGTCCTGGGCGGCTCCGCAGACGCGGTCGGGCTTGCCCTCCGCGTTGCGCCCGGCGACGCCGCCGCGCATCTTGAACCAGCGATAGGTGCCGTCGGCCATCTCGAGCCGGATCACAAAGTCGAGCGGCGCGCCCGTCTGCAGGTGCCGCTCCATCGTCTGCGCGACGACCAGGCGGTCATCCGGGTGGGTATAGGCTCCCGCATCCTCGAGCGGGCCGAATCGCTCGCGCGCCTCGTGGCCGAGGAGCGCCTCGAAGCTCGAGGAATGCCAGCGGGTCCTCTTGATGTAGTCGAGCTCCCAGTGACCCTCGAGGCTCGAGAGCGAGGCGCGCTCGAGCCGGCGCTCCGCATCGCGCAGGCGGCGCAGCTGCGAGAGAGCGGCGGCGCCGAGCGCGAGGATCAGCACGACGAGCACGCCCTCGTGCAGCCAGGGCGTGCGGGCGGCGACGGGGATGGAGAAATCGAGGGCGAGAATCAGCAGCGAGATGCCGACCGCGTGGGGAAGCAGGTTGCGTCGAGAAATCATGCTCGCAGGCGCGGAGACCCTCGGAACCCGGGGCCGGGAAGCGCTAACTTGCAGGGCCGTCATGACATATGCCGTGAGCGAATTCACGCCTGCGCCAAGCCGCCGCTCGAGCGGCCCCCAAGCGCGACCCAGAACTCATTTTTCTAAGCCGTCCGGGCGGAGTGTGACCACGGCCCGGGCGGAGCGGCCGCTCGAGCCGCTAGGGGCGAGAAGGTGCGGCTCTCCGACCCCTACACGCGCTCGCCCACCGGGGGATCCACGGCCGCAGCCGGCCGCGCCGCGCTGTCCGGCCCGCGCTCGCCCGCCGCCCGCGCCTCGTCCTGCGGTTGCGCCTCGCGGAAGATGCGCTGATAGAGATCCACGCCGTAGCTCGTCGGCAGCGGCTCGCCTTCCACGACGCGAAACGTCCGCCGGCCGTCGGACAGCCGCTCCGCGCGCAGGAACAGCGCCGCCCGCGGCTCCTCGCGGTAGAAACCCTGCGCGAGATCGTGCAGGTGGGTGACATAGAAGACTCGCACCCCCGCCTCGAGCAGCGCCCGCACCACCTGGCGGGCGATCTGCGAGCCCTCGCGCTCGTTGGTCGATGCGAAGGATTCGTTGAGCAGGACGAGGCTGCCGCGCCGCACCTGATCGATGAGCGCGCTCATCCGACCGAGCTCCTCGTCGAGCTTGCCGCTGCGCATGCCGGGATCCTCCTCGCGCTTGTAGTGGGTGAGCACGCCGGCGCACACGGAGCCCTCGTAGGACTCGGCCGGCACGAACAGGCCGCACTGCATGAGCAGCTGCGCCTGGCCGACGCTGCGCATGAAGGTCGTCTTGCCGCCCCGATTGGCGCCGGTGATCACGACGAGCGGCCGGTGATCGGCGCTCACCTCGTTGCCGACGACGCGCCCCGCGAGGCTCAATGAGAGCGCGGCATCGTAGAGTCCACGGACCCGCAGCGTGTCCTCCTCCTGCGGCAACGGCCGCGGGATCGTGATCGGCTCGCCCTTTGCGGCAAGCCGGTCCCTGAGGTTGAGGCAGCCGACGTAAAAGCCGAGCTCGGCGCGCAGCATCGCGAAGAATCCGACGACGTGATCGGCCGATTGCCCGAGAGCGCCCGCGACCCCGGCGAGGCCGCGGTTGCGAAGCTCGCCGAGCGCCTGCAGGCCGGCCTCGTCCCGATCGGCCACCTGGTACACGTAGCGGCTCTTCTCGCTGGCCCCCACCTGTCCGACCCACGCCTGCAGCCGCCCCAAGAGGCCCTGCACCGTCTCGCGCGGCTTGCGAAGGACGTACCGCGTTCCTTTGTGGCCCGCGCCGAGCGCCGCGCTGAGCAGGACGCCTTCGCGGAACCGCAGCCGCACGAGCTCGCCCCTCACCTTCTCGAGGTACGCCTCGTCGAGCTCCTGGGCGAGCGTCGCGAAGAGCCGCGTGAATCCCGCCGAGCGGAACTCCCGAGAGTGCGCCTCCGCGATGCGCCTCAATGCCCTCAGCAGCTCGAGCAGCGCCTCGAGCACATCGAGCGAGCGGTGGAGCAATCCCTCCGGGTAGCGGTTGAGCGTCCAACCCCAGATCCTGCGCTCCCGCTCGAGGGCCTCGACGGCGATGGCGTACATCTCTCTCACGACCGCCGGCTGCTCGAGACAGTCGGCGAGAATGCTCTGGCGATAGCCGATCTCGGCCGGATCCCGCAACCCCGTGAGAACCGCCCGCCGCGCGACCTCCCGCAGGAACTCCTCGCCGGCGGCCATCGCATCGAACAGCGCATCGAGCCCGAGATCCTGCGTGACGGCGGCCGCCGCAGGCGGCAGCCCGCCCTTCGGATCGAAGTCGCGGTCGCGGAACATGAGGTAGGCCTTCACGGCGCGAGGCGCTCCTTGAGGTCCCGGTAGGAGAGGCGGTACTTCTGCGCGATCGCGATGGCGTAGGCGAGCCCGTCGGCCGGCTGCCGCAGGATCTTGAACGTGCGGATCGCCGGGTCCCGCGGATCGACCGTGCTCACCATGCTCACGGTGCGGGGGCCGAGGCAGGCGAGCTCATCGAGAAAGGTGACGCACACACACGGCGTGCCGCGCTCGACGATCCAGCGCAGCGCCTCCTTGCCGAGGTACAGCGCATCGCTCAGGGTCGTCGAGCCGAAACTCTCGTTCATGACGATGAGGCTCCGCGGGGTCGCCGCGCGCCATATCGAGCGCATCCGCTGGAGCTCCTCCTCGAGCTTGCCGCTGAGGCTTGCGACCTGCTCCTCGCGCTCGAAATGCGTGAACACTCGGTCGATGAGCGGCAGCTGCGCCTCGCGCGCCGCCACCGGGCAGCCGAGGCTCGCAAGATAATAGAGCTGGCCGCACATCCGGGCGAAAGTGGTCTTGCCACCCTGGTTGGCGCCGGACACGACGAGGATCCGCTCGGCGCCGGCGAGCTCGAAGTCGTTCGTGACGACCGGGATCCCCTGCGGAGCGAGCGCATCGGCCAAGGCGAGGTCGAATGCCTCGCGCACGCGCACGTGCTCGAACTGCTCCGTCACCTCGGGATAACAGAGGTGAAGACCCGCCGACTTCAGCCGCTCGGCGTGCTCGAGGCAGGCGAGGTAGAACTGCACCTCGCGGTCGAAGCGCCGGATCGTCGGGTCGAGCCAGTCGCGATGGCGCTCGCAGTACCCGCTCAGCGAGGCGAACGCCTCGGGAAAGAGCAAGGCGACCCGCTCGAGGATCGCCGCCTCGACGTGGTTCATGTCGAGCGAGTCGTAGAGCTTGAACGCGTAGCTCCGGCCCGCGCCCTGCTTGAACTTCTCGAAGGTCTCGAGCACTTGGGCGCCATAGTCCGGCTCGGCCTCGCGCCGCTGCACCGCGATGCGGCTGCCATCGATCGCGAGCCCGTATTCGATCTCGGCGAGGCGCGCGAGCAGCGCATGCGTCTGCGACTGCAGCGCCTGGTAGGGCGCGGACGCCGTGTAGGCTGCGAGGAAGTCCCGGAACGCCTTGAGGCCGCGCGAGCGCAGATCGGCTGCCGCGAGGTCGCGCGCGAGACCGGCGATGGCCTCGCAGGAGACCGCGACCGCATCGAGGAAGCAGCGCCGCCTCTGGAGGGCGTAGTGGAGCTTCTCCGCCGCAGCGAGCTGCCCGCGGGCGCGCCGCATGCCCTCGGCGAAGGTCGCGACGGCGCGCGCGAGCGCGGCGCGCTCGAGGTCGCGGAAGACCTCCTGGCGGTAGCGGATCGCCGCGACATCGCGCAGCGGCCGGTGGAAGAGCGGCGCGAGCCGATACTCGTCCCGACCGGCCGCGATGGCACCGACGATCCGATCGAGGTGCAGGTCGTGGAAGCACTCGGGAGCCGCGGCCGCCTCCGGCACCTCCACGGCGCGAGCGCCCGCGGGAGCCCCCTCGAGCGGCTCCGGAAATAAAATGCTCGGGAGCGCCACCCTCGATGCTCCTCAGTGGCGCGGCGCCGCGGGCCGCACCAGATCGAGGGCGCCGTAGCGCACGGCGGCCTCGGTATCGGTGCACAGCACGGTGAGGAAGAGCCTCGAGTCGCGCCAGTATTGCGCCTCGCGCGCGAGCTCCGTGCACTGCACGATCCAGCCCGGCCGGCCCTTCGCGGCGCTGATCAGGCGATGCTCCTCCGTCGGCCCGAGCGGGGGCAGGCGCAGGCTCGCGCGCCGCGCCTGCAAGAACCTGCGCAGGCGTCGCTTGGAGGTGAGCGGCATGCGCACCGATAGCGCGCCGAAGCGCCACGGCTTCATGCCCTGGCGCTCGCGATGATCATCCACATCGACGGCCGAGAGCACGCCGACGAGTCCGCCGTGCAGCCTCCTCAGGAACGAGACCATGGCGTTGGTCACGCCATCGAGGTGGTCGAGCAGCAGGACGCCGGCGCGGCGGTCGGCCGCCGTGCGCAGGCGATCGCGCGCGGTGCGGCGCGCCACTTCGAGCGTGTCGACGCCCGGATACGCCCGCTCGAGCGCGCTCGTCACATCGCCGAGTGACGTGGTGAGCGGCGAGCGCCCGCAGGGCACGTGCGACCGTAACAGGCGCCGCTCGAGCTCCGCGAGCACGGTCGACTTGCCGCTGCCGCGCGGTCCGTAGAGCGCGAGGTGCTCGCCGTTTTGCAGGCGGCTCTCGAGCGCCGCGAGGAAGTCCGGATCGTGCAGGCGCATGCTCGCGCCGCGCCGAGGGGAGGGGCCGCAGTCCGGGTCGTCCTGCCCGGCACACGGAGAATTCGTGACCATCTGATGCCTCTACGCCATCGACACGCTCGATCGCAGGCATCATCAGCCGCAAGGCACTGGGAGGAATGCCATCTCCGTCGAGCCCGAGTGTACGAGCCGCCGGAGCCGGTCCGCAAGAGGCGCGGCTCAGTCCGCACCATCGCGGGGCGTGAGGACGCGGTGCCCGGCAATGAAGGCCATCGCGCGTCGAGCCGCGCGGGTCTCCTCCTCGCTCGCGAGCCCGCCGCGGACGGCGTCGCGCTTCATGACGTAGCGCTGCAGGTCCTCGGTGAGCCGCTCGCAGGCCGCGCCCTGACGCCGCGCGAGCATGCGCGTCAGAGGCCGATCGCCGAGCTGCACGGCGAGCGCGCGCAGGTGCGGCAGGCACACTGACGGCACGCCGCCCATGTCGCCGGCTGGCGCGTCCTCGTGCCGGCGCGCGAGCTCGGCGATCGCCTGAGAGCGAGCGTCGCGCTCGACCGCGCAGAGCCGGCAGTCCGTTGCCGCGCCGGCCGTGTGCCGAACGCCGCCCGGTGCCGCCGATAAGGAGCCGGCCTCGCGCAGATCGGCCGCGAGCCGCTTCGCGAGCGGAGCCAGCACGACGCAGGCGTCGCGCTCGGATGCCATCGAGGCGTAGAGCCGCCAGTGTGGCGCGCACAGCCCGCCGGATGAGGCGAGTCGCTCCCGCTCCTCGGCGCGGCTCGCGAGGTCATGCTGATACTGGCGCATGAAGTCGAACAGCCGCCCGGCGACCGCGGCACACACGACGCAGTCCTCCATCCGGATCGGGCTCTCCCGCGGGGGCGGGGCATCGCCCGCGATCCCGAGAGCCTCCGTGGCGAGCGCCGAGGAGTCGTGGCGGGACTCAGCGAACTCCTCGAGCCGCGCGCGCAGCGCTGCCGTATCGCCGTCGAGCTCGGCGAGCAGCCGCGAGGCGCGAGCGCACATCGTGCGCAACAGCTGCTCGCCTCGCTCCGCAGTCAGGAATCGCGTGAGGGTGCGCTCGAGCTCGTCGATTCCACTTGCGGCAACGCCCTCCCGGCTCCCCTCGAGCTTGGCGGCGAGCGCCTCGCGCGCGGAGAGCGAGAAGATCGGCGGCGCCTGCGGGCCGCAGGCCTCCGTCAGGCGTGTGCGTACGTACTCCTCGATCTCGCGCCGCGCCGGCGGCGCTGCGATGTCGCGCTTGTTGAGCACGACGAAGAGCTTGCGGCTCGCGCGGGTCAGCCGGTCCGCGATCCGCAGCTCCTCCTCGGCGAGCGGGCCGTCGTAGGCGGAGACGAGGATCACGGCGTCCGCCTGCGGCAGAAACTCCTTCGTGGTGCGGGTGTTCTCGGCGACCGCGGAGCCGAGCCCCGGCGTGTCGATGAAGCAGACGCCCCGCCGCAGGATCTCCGCGGGCAGCTCGATGCTCGCGGCGCGGATGCGCCGGACGTTGCCCGGATTGCCGCGCTCGGTGATGTAGTCGGGCAGCGCCTCCATCGACACCTCGAACCCGATCGCGCCGTGCTCGAATTCGACCTTCACGCGCTCGCGGCTGCCGTAGATCACGCGGGTGATGACCGACGTGAGGGGCAGGATGCCCGCGGGAAGCCGATCGAGGCCGAGGATCGCGTTCATGAGCGTCGTCTTGCCGCGGCTGAATCGGCCGGCGACGACGAGGTGGAAGCGATCCTCGGCGAGCCGCGCGAAGAGCTCCGCGATGCGGCTTTTGAAATCCTCACCGGCACCGGGCGATGCGCCGAGGGCGCGCAGGATCTCGGCGAGTTCGAACTTGGCCGCCTCGTACTCTCGCAGATCCATTCCCGCTCCCTGCGACCCCGACGGTCGCGACGCAAGTGCAGTGCGGGACAGTGGTACGCCTCGCTCGAGACCGGGTCAAATCGGTCGTCCACGATTGACGTGTGGAGCTGATTGCATTAGCCTTTTTGCGGAAATTGGGGATGGAGTCCCCCCGGAATAGCGGATTGCTTGATGACTCCTACCGTGTGGCGATGTGCTCACGCGGTGGGTTGTGTGGTGTCACCCGCCGCCTGGCACCCGGATTTGAGGAGTCATCTCGATGAACCGCTCCCTGCTGCTGTCGAAGCACAGACACGCGAGCGTCGCGCTTCCGCCGCGTGCGCCGCCCGCTCGATATCCCGCCCATCGGCTGAACGGCGGCTCCTGGGCGACCGCCATCGTGCCGGTCCGCTTCCCGATGGACTGTCCGCTCTTGCGGCCGGGCGACCCGGTCCTGCGCGTGATGACCGACTTCGCGCGCCACGAAGCGTTCACGGTCGCCGAGGACCGGCCGATCGACGATGCCCTCGATGACATGTTCCGCCTCGGGGTGCATGCGCTCCTCACGACCCGCGGCGAGCAGATGACCGGGCTCGTCACCTCCGAGGACATCCAGGGCGAGCGCCCTCGACGACTCATCGGCGGCCGGCCGAATCCGGACCGCGGGCCGATCCGCGTCCGCGACGTGCTCACCCCGTGGGCCGAGCTGCCGGCCATCGGGTACGAGACCGCGCAGCAGGCGCGCGTGAGCGATCTGCTCGAGATCTTCGGGGAGGCGAATTTCTCCTACCTCCTCGTCCTCGAGAGCGCCGCCGACGGACCGGTGTTCGTGCGCGGACTCATCTGCCGCGCGTGGCTGCAGCGCCGGTTGGAGCGATTGATTTGAGCGCCGTCCCGGGAGCGGACACCGATCAGCCGGCCGCGACCTCGATCGCGCGCAGGCGCGCCGAGCTCGAGCGCTGCGTGCGCGAGGCCGCAGCGCTCCCGGGCGTTGACGCTCACACCCTGCGCTGGCTGCACGAGAAGCTCTCCGAGGAGGTCTTCAATCTGGTCGTCGCCGGCCAGTTCAAGCGCGGCAAGAGCACGCTCATCAACGCGTTGCTCGGGGAAATGCTGCTGCCCTCCGGGGTCGTGCCGCTCACCTCGACCGTGACGGTGATCCGCGCGGGTCGGGTGCGCCGCGCGCTGGTCGAGCTGAAGACCGGCGAGCGCCGGCCGATCGAGCTCGCGGCGCTCGGCGAGTACGTCACGGAGCGCGGCAACCCCGGCAACGCCAAGGGGGTCGAGCGGGTGGTGATCGACCATCCCTCCGCGCTCCTCGCAGATGGCGTGCGCCTGGTTGACACGCCGGGCATCGGCTCGGTCTACGCGCACAATACCGATGAGACCCGCAAGTACCTCCCGCAAGCCGACGCCGTGCTGTTCGTCGCCTCGGTCGATCAGCCCGTGAGCCGCGCCGAGCTCGACTTTCTCGCCGCCGTTCGCGAGTACGCCGGCAAGATCTTCTGCCTGCTGAACAAGGTGGACTACCTGCGGCCCGAGGAGCTGCGCGAGTCCCTCGAGTTCTCGACCGAGGCCATTCGCGGCGCGCTCGGCGCCTCGATCCCGGTATTTCCGACCTCCGCGAGGCTCGCTCTCGAGGCGAAGCTGCGCGCGGATCCGGGCGAGGTGGCGCGGAGCGGCGTTCGCGAGCTCGAGCAGGCCCTGCAGCGCTTCATGGCCGAGGAGAAGACGCGCGCCTGGCTCGACTCGGTCGCGCGCGGCCTGCTGCGGCTGCTCAAGCAAGCTCGCTTCACGCTCGATCTGGAGGCGCAGGTGCTCACCGAGCCGCTCGAGCGCATCGAGGGGAATCTCGCCGCGTTCCGCGCGGCGCGGAGCAAGTCCGAGCAGGCCCGCGCCGACTTCCAGGTGCTGCTGCAGGCGGATGCGCGGGCTCTCGTGAGAGAGCACATCGAGCCGCGCCTCGAGGAGTTCAAGCAGGCGCAGCAGCGGGACATCGGCGCGGCGATCGAGCGCTGGTTCGCCGAGCTGAGCGAGCTGCCCTCGAGAGGGCTGCAGCTCGCGCTCGAGGAGCGGCTCATCGCCGAGATCCGCGGCGCCTACGACGGGTGGCTCGCGCGCGAGGACGCCGAGATCGCGCGCGCCTTTCAATCGCTCTGCGCGCGCTTCTGGTCGAACATGCAGCGTGCGGTCGATGAGCTCATGCGCCGCTCGAGCGAGCTGTTCTCGGTCCGCTTCGAGCGGGTCGCGGCGGATGCGCGCTGGACCGCCGAATCGGACTTCTACTACAAGTTCTGGTACGAGCCGACGAGCCTCAAGATCCTCTCCTCCTCGGCGGTGCTTGCGCTGCCGCGACGGCTCGCCGCGCCGCTCATCATCAGGCGCCTGAAGGCGACGGCGGTCGACTTGATCGAGGTTCAGGCGGGCCGCATCCGGCACGACCTCGATGAGCGGCTGAAGAAAAGCGTGCAGGATGCGCAGCGCGAGATCGCGCGCCAGTTCGAGGCGACGATCGCGGCCATCGAGCGGGCGATCGAGGGCGGCGTCGCAACGCGCAGTCGCAGCGTCGAGCAGTCCGCCGCCCGCGGCGTCGAGCTCGCCGCTTTGCGACAGGGCCTCGCAGAGCTCGAGGGACGCCTCGCGCGAGTCTCACCGGACCGCGCGGAGTTGAGTGGATGCGCACCAGATGCGGGCCGCGGCGCCGCGCCGCAGCCGGGGGCCTAGGCCCTGCGCGCCGGCGAGCGCTCGGCACGGCGTTGATTGCCGTAGAGGCGGCCCGTACACTAACATTTGCTCGGGGAGCGATTGAGCTTGCCGCCGTCGACGTGCGGGAGATGGTGTCTGTTCCAGTGTTTTCGCGCGCATGGGACATCGACCTGTCGATGCCTGCGTCGGGGGCCGAGAGCCGGTTCATGCTGATGCCAATCGCCGCGTTTCGCATGCGTCGCCTATCGCCGCTCGCCGCTCGCCCTCGAGCCAGCGCAGCGGAGCCCGCCTGATGGAGCGCGTGGCCGTCACGGGCGTCGGAGTCATCTGTCCGCTCGGGTCGGGCATCGACGCGTTTTGGGACGCCATCCTGAGCGGCCGTCATGGGTTCACGGCGATTCCGCACGGCGAGGCGTTGAGCGGCAATCGGCTCTGGGCGGCGGTGCCCGATGAGTTCCTCGGCGCGGCGCCAGTGCCGCCGGAGTTCATCCGCAACGCCGACCGCTTCACGCAGTACGCGGTCGCGACCGCCGCCGAGGCATTCGCGATGGCCGGCTTCGAGGTCCCGCCGGCGAAGACCGCGGTGATCCTCGGCAATACGATGGGTGGGCTGCCGCTGCTCGCGGAGACGCAGATGCAGCTCGCGGTCAATCCGCGCCACGTCACGCCGAAGCTGATGGCGCTCGTCATCCCCAACATGGCCGCGGCGCGCATCTCGCTCAACTGGGGATTGCGCGGCCGGCAGCTCACGATCAGCACTGCCTGCGCGTCCTCGCTCGATGCAATCGGCCTTGCGGCGCAGCTGATCGAGCGCGGCGATGCGGTCTGCGCGGTGGCGGGCGGGGTCGAGACGCTGCTCGCGCCCGTCGTGTACGCGAGCCTCGAGCGGGCCGGAGCGCTCTCGCACGCGACCGACCCCCGGCGGGCGTCGCTCCCGTTCGATATCCGGCGCGACGGTTTCGTGATGGGAGATGGCGGGGCGATGCTGTTCCTCGAGCACGTCGAGCACGCGCGGCGTCGCGGCGCCCGCATTCTTGCGCGCGTCCGCGGCTACGCCTCGATGGCCGACAGCCATCACCTCACCGCGCCCGAGCCGAGCGGCCGCTACGAGGCGGAGGTCATGCAGGCCGCGCTCGACGACGCCCGCTGTCCGGTCGAGGCGATCTATGCGCACGCAACCGGGACGGTCGTCGGCGACATTGCGGAGCTGAGAGCGATCAACGCGACCTTCGCGGACCACCGCCCGCTCGTCACGGCGCTGCGCGGACACCTCGGGCATGCCATGGCGGCGGCGGGCGCCACGGCGGCGATCGCGGGCATTCTCGGCATGGAGCACGGCGTCGTCCCGCATACGCTCGGAACGGAGCACGTCGAGCCCGAGGCGCGCTTCGAGCTCGTTCAGCGCGCGCCGCGCGGCTTGCGCTATGGCGCCTTCCTCGTCAATGCCTTCGGGTTCGGAGGTCAGAATGCCTCGATCGTGCTGTCGCGATAGGGTGCTCGCGATGCGGCCGCGGACGGGGGCCCGGCCGTCGCGGGCGCGAGCGGCGTGAGGTCGGTATGCGCCTGCTCGTCGAGCCCACGCGCCAGCCGTTAGCCCACGAGCTCACGATCCCCAATTCCAAATATCATGCGCACCGCGCGCTGATCCTCGCCTCGCTCGCGCGCGGCCGCAGCGAGATCGTGGGGCTCACGCACGCGAAGCACGTCTCCTACACGCTGAGTGTCCTGCGCGGGCTTGGCACATCCATCCGTGTCGAGGGCGATACCTTCTTCGTGGAGGGCGGTGCGTACCATCCGCGCCGGCCCACGCTCTCCGTCGGCAGCTCCGGATCGACTCTGTACTTCATGATCGGGCTGTGCGCGCTCGCCGACCAGCCCGTGACGCTCATCGGCCAGAGGTATTTCCAGAGGCGCCCCGTCGGCCCGCTGCTCGAGGCGCTGCGCGAGCTCGGCATCGGCGTGAGCTCGCACGGCGGCTGCCCGCCGATCCACATCGAGAGCGGCCGGCCGAAGGGCGGGCACATCCGCATCGCCGGCACGCTCTCGCAGTGGCTCTCGGGGCTGTTGATGGTCGCGGCCTTCGCTGAGCGCCAGACGACGATCGACGTCGAGGGCCCTCTCAACGAGCGGCCTTACGTGGACCTCACGCTGTCGATGATGGAGCAGTTCGGGCTGCGGGTGGAGGCGGCCGCCGACCGGCGCAGGTTCCTCATTCCCCCGAACCAGGAGGCACGCCCGGCGCGGATCCGGCTGCCTCCCGATATCGGCTCGGCGGCGTTCGGGCTCGCGATCACGGCGCTGCATCCCGCGGACATCCTGCTGCGCCACCTGAGGCTCAACGGGGCGCTCAGCGATCACCCCGAGCGGGCGTTTCTCGATGTGATCGGGGAGATGGGGCTGCGCATGGAGGAGGATGAGGGCGCGGGCGGCGTGCGCGTGCGGCACGACGGCTTTCGCCCGCGGCCGGTTCGCGTGGACTGCCGCGAGACGCCCGATATCCTGCCCATTCTCGCGACGCTCGCGGCCTTTGCCGACGGGGAGACGGTGATCGAGAACGTGGACCACGTGCGCCTCAAGGAGTCCGACCGCGTCGCGGCCATGCTGCAGTTGAATCGCATGGGCGCCAATCTCAAGGTCGAGGGGTCGCGGCTCGTGATCCGCGGCGTCGAGCGGTTGAGCGGGCGCGACCTCTCCTCGTTCAACGATCACCGGGTGCTCATGTCGCTCGCCATCGCCGGGACGCGCGCGACGGGCTACACGCTCATCTCCTATCCGAACGCCTACCGGATCTCCTACCCCGAGTTCCTCAATGCGATGCACGGCATCGGGGTGAAGATGGAATGCGTGACGTGATCGCCTGCCCGACGCAGCGCCTCGCCGCGATGGCCGAGCGCAGCCCGGACGATCCCGCCATCATCGAGGTGCGCGACTCGGGGACCTCCACCTGGACGTGGAGTGATCTCGAGCGGCAATCCGGGCGCGTGGCCGCGCTGCTCGCGCGGCTCGGCGTCGGCTGCGGTCAAGTGGTCGCCTATCAGCTCGCCAATCGCGCCGAGTTCGTCGCGATCACGCTCGGCGCGCTGCGCTGCGGCGCGGTGTGCTGTCCTTTGATGCCGATCTTCCGCGAGCGCGAGCTCGAGGACCTGCTCCGGCGGGCGGGCGCCCGTGTCGTGTTCATCGCCGAGGAGCATCGGGGGCGGTACCCGCCGCAGGAGCTCGCCTGCCTCGAGGCGCGGCTGCCCGCGCTCGAGGCGGCCGTCGTCGTCCCGACCGGCCATCGCGAGACCCCCCTGCCGCACTCGGCGCGCGTCCACTGGAGCTGGTGGCACTGCGCCCTCGAGGCGTTGCCGCCCGCCGCGCGCCCGGCGGCCGCGAGCGCACCCGACCCGAAGGGGCTCGCCCAGCTCCTGTTCACCTCGGGCACCTCCGGAGAGCCCAAAGGGGTCCTGCATCGGCGGGATGCGCTCGTGCGCGCGGTGGCGATGCACATCGATCACCTGAAGCTCGATGCGCGGGACCGCATCTATGTCCCCTCGCCGCTTGCGCACCAGACCGGCTTTCTCTACGGCATGTGGCTCGCGCTCGCGCTCGGCGTCGCGCAGATCCTGCAGGAGACCTGGAGCGCGGCGCGCGGGCTCGAGGCCCTCGCCCGCGGCGGGGGCACCTTCGTGCAGGCGGCCACTCCCTTCCTCGCGGACCTCGTGCAGGCCGTGGACGAGGGGGCCGAGCCGCCCGAATCGCTGCGGCTCTTCGTCGCGACGGGCGCGGCGGTCCCCCGCGCTCTCGCGCGACGTGCGACCGAGACGCTGCGCTCGGCCGTGTGCGGCGCGTTCGGGACGACCGAGGGCTGCCTCGCGGCGCTCGGCTCGCCGAGCGATCCTGCGGAGAAGGCCTGGGGTACCGACGGGCGTGCACTGCGATCCGTGCGCCTGCGCATCCGCGACGAGACGGGCCGGGTGCTCGGTCCCGGGGAGGAAGGCCACTTCGAGACACACTCGCCCACCATGTTCGAGGGATACCTCGATCATCCGGACTGGACCGCCGCCGCGTATACGGCGGACGGATGGTACCGGACCGGCGATCTCGGCCTCATCGACGCGGCGGGCTACCTGCACGTGACCGGGCGGGTGAAGGACGTGATCAATCGCGGCGGGGAGAAGATTCCGGTCGCCGAGATCGAGCAGCTCCTGCACCAGCACGGCGCCGTCAAGGAGATCGCGATCGTCGCGATGCCCGATCCTCGGCTCGGCGAGCGCGCCTGCGCGTTCGTCGTCCCGCGAGCCGGGGCCACGCTCGATTTTCCCTCGATGCAGCGCTTCCTCGATGAGCGGCGGGTGGCGAAGCCCTACTGGCCCGAGCGCCTCGAGGTGCTCGAGT
>JASHTK010000269.1 GCA_030040575.1 Gammaproteobacteria bacterium | reverse complement strand
GGGGTGCGCGTGCTCCCGAACACCGCCGGCTGCCATTCGGCGCAGGAAGCCGTGACGACCGCGCAGATGGCGCGGGAGGTGTTCGGCACCGCGTGGATCAAGCTCGAGGTCATCGGCGAGGACGACACGCTGCAGCCGGATGTGTTCGGGCTCATCGAGGCTGCGCGGGCGCTCGTCGCGGACGGCTTCCAGGTCTTCCCCTACACGACGGAGGACCTCGTCGTCGCCGACCGGCTCCTCGCGGTCGGCTGCCAGGTCCTGATGCCTTGGGCCGCGCCCATCGGCTCGGGCCGCGGCCTCAACAACCTGTTCGGACTGAAGGCGCTGCGGGCCCACTTCCCGGACGTGCCGCTCGTCATCGACGCCGGCATCGGCGTGCCCTCGCATGCCGCCCAGGCGATGGAGCTCGGCTTCGATGCGGTGCTGATCAACACGGCGGTCGCCGAGGCCGCAGATCCCATCCGGATGGCGGCCGCGTTCGCGCAGGCCGTCGAGGCCGGTCGCGCGGCGCGGCTCGCAGGCCCGATGGAGCCGCGCGACATGGCGGCGCCCTCGACGCCCGTCATGGGAAAGGCGTTCCTCGGATAGGTATGCCTGCTTCGCGCGCGCATCCGGCACTGCCCCGCGTCTATCCGATCGTGGACAGCGCCGCATGGCTGCGCCGGCTCCTGCCGCTTGGCGTGCGGCTCGCGCAGCTGCGCATCAAGGACCGCCCGCTCGAGGAGGTGCGCGAGCAGATCGTCGCCTCGAGGACGCTCTGTGCGCGCTCGGGAGCGCAGCTGATCGTCAACGACTACTGGCGGCTCGCGCTCGAGGAGCGCTGCGACTTCGTGCATCTCGGGCAGGGAGACCTCGATGAGGCGGACGTCGCGGCGCTGCGCCGGGCCGGGGTCCGGATCGGCATCAGCACTCACGATCACGCCGAGCTCGATCGCGCGCTCTCGCTCGATCCGGACTACGTCGCGCTCGGCCCGATCTACCCGACTTTGCTCAAGGCGATGCCGTGGGCACCGCAGGGACTCGAGCGGCTCGGGGAGTGGAAGCGGCGCGTGGGTCACCTGCCGCTCGTCGCGATCGGGGGCCTCACCGCCGAGCGGCTGCACGGCGTGTTCGCGGCCGGCGCGGACGTCGCGGCGGTCGTCACAGACATCGTGAGGCATCCCGACCCCGAGGCGCGCACGAGTGAGTGGCTCACTGCGGCGCTCGCCTTGCCCGCCGCGGTGAGCGGATGGCACTCAGGAGGGGGCCTGCCATGAGCGACCGATACGCGCGCCAGATCGTCCTCCCCGAAGTCCGCGCCGAGGGGCAGGACAAGCTCGGTGCGGCCTCGGTGCTCGTCGTCGGCGCGGGCGGGCTCGGCTGCCCGGTGCTGCAGTACCTCGTTGCGGCAGGAGTGGGCCGGATCGCGATCGTCGATCACGATCGCGTCGAGGAGTCGAATCTGCACCGCCAGCCGCTTTACGGCATGAGCGACCTCGGGCTCGAGAAGGCGCGCGCCGCCCGGGCCGCGCTCGGCCGGCTCAATCCGACGCTCGCGATCGAGGCGCTTCCCGAGCGCCTGACGCCCGCCAACGCCACCCGCTTGGTCGGGCAAGCCGACCTCGCGATCGATGCCGCCGACAGCTTCGCCGCGACGTACGTGCTGAGCGATGAGTGCCTGCGAGCCGGCAAACCGCTCGTGAGCGCGTCCGCGCTCGGACTTTCCGGCTACGTGGGCGCCTTCTGCGGCGGAGCCCCGAGCTACCGGGCCGTCTTTCCGGAGATCCCGCGCCAGGCCGGATCGTGCGCCGAGGCCGGGGTGCTCGGCCCGGTCGTCGGAGTGCTCGGGAGCCTTCAGGCCCACATGGCCCTCTCGCTGCTGCTCGGCCTCGAGCCCTCCGTGCTCGGGCAGATCGTCACGGTCGATTTGCGCACGCTGCGCATCGGGGGCTTCTGCTTCGCGGGAGCTCCCGAGCCCGAGGGCGCCGTGATGGCGTTCATCTCGGCCAGCGAGGTGTCGAGCGCCGACGTGGTCATCGATTTGCGCAGCCTCGAGGAGGCGCCGATCTCACCGATCGCCGCGGCGCTGCGACTCGGGGTCGAGCAGGTCGAGCAGGGAGAGGCGCAACTTCCGGCCGCGTCGCGCATCGTCGTGTGCTGCCGGACCGGTGTGCGCGCCTGGCGCGCGGCTCGCGCCCTGCAGAGGCAGGGCCACTCGAACGTCGCGCTCGTCGCGTTCGGCTCATGAGGCGGGCCGCCGTCCTCGTCATCGCCGGATCGGACTCGAGCGGCGGGGCGGGCCTCGCCCGCGACGTACGAGCCCTCGAGCACTTCGGCGCCGACGCGCTGTGCGTCGTCACCGCGGTGACCGCGCAGTCCGACCGGCGAGTGTCGAGCATTCATCACGTTCCGCCGACCCTCGTGCGAGCGCAGATCGAGGCTGCGTTTGCGACCTGCGAGCCCCGTGCGGTGAAGCTCGGCATGCTCGGGAACCGCGCGACGGTCGAGGCCGTTGCCGACGCGCTCGAGACGCACGCGGGGCTGCCGTGGGTGCTCGATCCGGTGCTCGCGGCCACCTCCGGAGGCGAGCTGCTCGACTCCGGGGGGCGAGCGGCCCTGAAGGACCGACTGCTGCCACAGGCCGCGCTCGTGACGCCGAACATCCCCGAGGCGGCCGAATTGCTCGGTGAATCGCCGGCGACCGATGAGGCGACGCTCCTCGCGCAGGCCGGGCGGCTCCTCGCTCTCGGGCCCCGCTCGGTGCTGCTGAAGGGCGGACACGGCGGCGGGGAGGAAGCGGTGGACTGGCTCGTTGCGCCGGGTCGCGCCCCGGAGCGCATCGCCGCGCCGCGCGTCGCGGCCGCGCGGCGCGGGACCGGCTGCG
>JASHTK010000268.1 GCA_030040575.1 Gammaproteobacteria bacterium | reverse complement strand
CCCGCGTACGGGATTCGAGATGACGCTGCTGCGTATGGTCGCCTTCCGCCCGGCGGGACAGGCCGAGTCTGCCCAGGGGGCGGCATCCGCGCAGCCCTCCGGTAGTCCGCCGGCGCGTGCGCCCAGCGGGGCGCCCGCGCGCGCTGCGGCCGAGGCGAATACGCGTACTGCCGCGGCGAGTCCGAGCGTGACGAGCGCGACGGTCAGTGTGGCCGGTGCGGCCGGCGCGGACGCGTGGGGCGCCATCATCGCGCAGCTGGATCTGCAAGGCGCCGCCCGCCAGCTCGCGAGCCACTGCGTGCTGCTCGGGCGCGAGGGACCGCTCGTGCGTCTCGGGCTCGATCCGCGCAGTGCGCTCGTGCGCACTCGGGCCCAGGAGGAGAAGCTCGCCCAGGCGCTCGCGCGCTTCTACGGCGAGCCGGTGCGGGTCGAGTTCGTCGTGGCGGACACGGCAACCGAGACGCCGGCGCAGTCGGAGCAACGCGCCTCGCTCGCCGAGCGCGAGGCGGCCCGCCAGGCGCTCGAGGCCGACCCGACGGTCCGCGCGCTCAACGAGCGCTTCGGCGCGACGATCCAGCCGGAGACGATCCGGCCGATGAAATGATTATCATGGTGGACTCAAGGAGCATCCATGCGCGGTAACTTCAACAATCTCATGCGGCAGGCTCAAGCGGTGCAGGCGAGCATGCAGAAGGCCCAAGCCGAGCTTGCGAACATCGAGGTGATCGGGGAGTCCGGCGGCGGCATGGTGAAGGTGACCTTGAACGGCCGGCACGAGGCAAAGCGGGTGCAGATCGAGCCTGCGGTGCTCTCCGGCGAGGATCGCGAGATGCTCGAGGACCTGCTCACCGCCGCCTTCAACGACGCGGTGCACAAGCTCGAGGCACAGGTCCAGGAGAAGATGGCGAGCCTCATGTCCGGAGTGCAGCTGCCGCCGGGCGTCAAGATGCCGTTTTAAGGGCCGATGAAGCTCTCCCCGAAGCTCGCCTTCCTCATCGACGCATTGCGCGCGCTTCCGGGCGTCGGACCGAAGACGGCCCAGCGCATGGCGTTTCACCTGCTGCAGGAGGGCCGGCCGGGCGCGCAATCCCTCGTGAGCGCTCTCGGCGCGGCGCTCGTGTGCGTCAAGCGCTGCCGGCGCTGCCGCATGCTGACCGAGGAGGAGCTCTGCTCGCTCTGCGCCTCGGCGCAGCGCGACGCGACGCTGCTCTGCGTCGTCGAGTCTCCCGCCGACGTGGTCGCGGTCGAGCAGTCCGGCGGCTATCGGGGGCTGTACTTCGTGCTCATGGGGCATCTCTCGCCGCTCGATGGCGTCGGTCCCGAGCAGCTCGGGGCCCGCGAGCTCGAGGCGCTCCTCGGCGAGGGGAGCGTGAAGGAGCTCATCCTCGCGACCAACTCGACCGTCGAGGGCGAGGCGACCGCGCACTTCCTGAGCGAGCTTGCGGCGCGGTGCGGCGTGCGCGCGAGCCGCATCGCCCACGGCGTGCCGGTCGGCGGCGAGCTCGAGTACGTGGACGGCGGCACGCTCGCCCACGCGCTCTCCGGGCGGCAGCTCCTCGGCTGAGATCGCGCGACCATGGCGAGCGGCGAGCTTCTGGTGTGGATCGATCTGGAGATGACCGGCCTGCAGCCGGCGACGGACCACATCATCGAGATCGCGACGATCGTCACCGACAAGGACCTCGTGATCCTCGCCGAGGGCCCGGTCATGGCGATCCACCGGCCGGATGAGGTGCTCGCGCGGATGGACGAGTGGAACCGCACGCACCACGGCGCATCGGGCCTCATCGAGCGCGTGCGCGCGAGCTCGCTCTCGGCGGCGGAAGCCGAGCGCCGCACGCTCGCCTTCCTCACGCCGCTCGTCGCGCACGGCACCTCGCCGATGTGCGGCAACAGCGTGTGCCAGGACCGGCGCTTCCTCGCGCGGGAGATGCCGCAGCTCGAGCACTTCTTCCACTATCGCAATCTCGACGTGAGCACTCTGAAGGAGCTCGCCCGGCGCTGGGCGCCGCAGCTCGCCGAGGGCTTCGCGAAGGAGAGCGCGCACCTTGCGCTCGCGGACATTCGCGAGTCGATCGGCGAGCTGCGCCACTACCGCAGCCACTTCCTGCATCCCGCCTACGCGGGTCCGAAGTGATCCGGGAGCGCGCACGCGGGATGCCCGCGGGCAGGCACGAAATTTGACGCGACCGCGCGCTTGCGCGCGCCGCGACGTGCGATATAGTCGGGCGATGCTCGATGACACCCTGACGGTGACCTCGTGGCGCGCGCGCCCGCGCAGCTTCGTCGCCCTCATGTGCCTTTACGAGAGCAACTACATCCGCTTCGGCTGGCTCGCGGGAGATGTGGCGGCGCTGCAGGGCCGCTACCGCTCGCAGGTGGGCGGAGACTGTGATCTTCTTCTCACCGTCGCCTCCCGCTCCCCGTACACGACGACGCTGCATCTCACCTACCTGCTGCCCGCGGCGCGGGGAGTGCGTGCTTACCCCGACATGGGCGTGCGCCTGTATCACGACGCCCGTCTCGCCGAGGCGCAGGAGTGGACGCCCCCGCACGGGCAGGCGGGGTCGAGGAGCCTGCGCACCCGGATGGAGCGTGAACTGGATCAGCGCTGGGCCCGCAACGTGATGCTAAACAAGTGGCTCGAGTACTGCGTGGAGCGGGGGCATCGCTTTGCGCCGGCCACGAGAATCCTCTGAGGGTGTAGGCTCGTGTGGCCGGCACGACTGGCCATATGGAATCTCTGACACAGCTCGCCAATCTGGTGCGAAGCCGGACGCGGCCGCCCGCCGCGCTCGCGGAGGACCAGCGTGTCCTTGATCTGTTCAAGAACCGGGCGGAGCTGAAGAAGGCGCACGGGGAGCTGCAGGAGGAGGTCTATCGGCTGAAGGACCGCATCAAGCAGCAGGAAGGGGCGACCGCGCGCGTGCAGGAGATGCTCGCGGCGCTCGAGGCGCGCCTCGGCCTCATCGAGACGGCCTATCCGGCGCTCGTGTTCTATCAGCTGCGCTCCTTCTGGCAGTGCGGGCGGGAGATCCTCGAGCAGTTCGTCGCCGAGCTCGTCAATCAGCAGGAGGATCGCGAGCGCCGCGCGTTCCTCGCCGAGCACAACCGGCGGCAGTTCGCGCGGCGTCAGGGCATCGAGGGGGGCCTGCGCACCGCCGAGACGCAGCACCTCGATGAGCAGGAGCGCGTGGCGGAGCTGCTCGCCGCACGCGCAAAGCTCACGCGCTTCTGGCACTACTTCAAGCGGCGCGAGGTGGACCGCAGGCTGCACGCCGCGCGCGAGGCGGCGGCTGCCGCAGGCGAGGCGCTCGAGGAGGCGCGCGCCGCGGCGGAGCGATTGAGCGCGGAGCTGGCGCCGCAGTTCGCGGGGCTGTCCCTCGAGGCGCGGCGCGCCATCAACCTCGCCGTCATCGCGTACGCGGAGGTGCTGTGCCTGCGCCTCATCGACACGCCGCTCGTCGCGCTCGCGCGGGAGGCGACCTCGCGGCGCGAGGTCGCCGACGACTACGGCGACCGCGAGGAGTGCGAGGCGCTCATCTCCGCGATCGCGACCGCGCGCCTCGCGCTGCAGGCCAAGTCGAACGTCGCCCAGGACGTGAAGGGCCGCTCCGAGCGCTTGAAGGTGATCGCCCGCTACCGCGAGGCGACGGACACGACGCCCGCCGCCGAGTCGGTCGCCATCGGGGAGGGCGACGTGCTCGCGGGCCTGCCGCTCGGCGGCCGCCGGGCGGCGCGGATGCCGAACGTGCTCGCCGAGGACACCTGGGACTTATTCAGGGTGCTGCTGCGCTGAGCTCGCGACCGGTACCGCCGCATCGTCGCGGCGCGCGGTCTGCCGCATGGGCGCACGCGAGGGGACCGGGGGCCCAACGCCTGCGATCATGTCGCCGACGACCTGCGTGCACTGCGCGAGCAGGATGTCGGAGGCCTCGAGCGGGTCGATCGCATCGATGGATTTGAGCGGTGCCGCCCCGTCGGCGGCGCGCCTCAGGTTCTCCCGCGCGAGCCGGTCCTGATCCTCCCGCGTGCGCTCGCGCTCACGCGCCTTCAAATTAAGCGACACCGCGGTCTCGCCCTGCAGGACCTCATCCGCCGCGACCTCCGCGGTGAGCCAGCGCAAGTCCGGGTCGTGCCCGGCGCGCGCATCCTCCGCGTGCGCGAGCACCGGATACGCGACGGCCGGCCCCTGCTCGATGTGCCAGGCCGTGAAGGGCACCGGCGCGATGCGGTCCCAGGGCAGCGCGCCCTCGAGGGAGGTCTCGCCCACCTCGCTCATGTCGATCGGCGAGGGCAGCGGCACATCCGGCTCGACGCCGAGGCGCTGCGTGCTCTCGCCCGTGATGCGGTAGAACTTGCCGATCGTGACGGTGAGCTGTCCGTTGACCGGACGCTGCGACCAGCGATCGAGCGGCACGAGGTTCTGCACCGTGCCCTTGCCGAAGGTGCGCTGCCCGACGATGACGCCGCGGTGGTAGTCCTGGATCGCCGCGGCGAAGATCTCGGACGCCGAGGCGCTGTAGCGGTCGACGAGCACGGCAAGCGGCCCGGTGTAATCGACCCCCTTGTCCGGGTCGTCGAGCACCTCGAGGCGCCCGGTGGTGTCCTTCAGCTGCACGACCGGTCCGCTGTCGATGAACAGCCCGGTGAGCGCGGTCGCCTCGGGGAGGAATCCGCCGCCGTCCTCGCGCAGGTCGAGCACCAGTCCGTCGATTCCCTTCGCCTTGAGCTCGTCGATGAGCCGCCGCACATCGCGCGTGGTGCTGCGATAGTTCGGATCGCCGGCGTTCTGGTCGTCCACATCCTCGTAGAAGGCCGGGACGGTGATGACGCCGATCTTCAGCAGGCGGCCGGCGCGCGTGACGGTGCGGATGTCCGAGTGCGCGGCATCGGCGTCGAGCGAGACCTTGTTGCGAACGAACTCGAGCGTCTTCTCGGGCGAGCCCGGCGCGATCCCGGCCGGGAGGATCTGCAACCTCACCGTGGTGCCCGCCTTGCCGCGGATGAGCTGCACCACATCGTCGAGCCGCCAGCCGATCACGTCCGTGAGCGGTCCGTCCTGCCCCTGTCCGACTCCCGTGATGCGGTCGTTCGCCTTCAGCGTTCCGGCGATCGCCGCGGGACCGCCCTCGATGATGTTCGTCACGGTGACGTAATCATCGTGATCGAGCTCGAGCTGCGCGCCGATGCCCTCGTAGTTGAGGCTCATCTGGATGCGGTACTCCTCCGACTCCCGCGGCGAGAAGTAGCTCGAGTGCGGATCGAAGGCCCGCGCGTACGCGTTCATCAGCTCCGTAAACACATCCTCGGAGGTGTCCTGGTCGATGCTCTTCAACGCATGCTGATAGCGCTCGCGAAGCGTGTCGGCCGCTTCCTTCCAGCTCTTGCCGGTGAGCATCAGCGAGAGCGCGTCGCTCTTGACGCGCTTGCGCCAGAGCTCGTTCATCGCCGCCTCGCTCGCCGGCCAGGCGACGTGCGTGCGGTCGAACTGGTAGGTCTCCTCGAGAGTCCAGTCGGGCTCCGTGTCGAGCACGGAGAGCGCGTACCGCAGCCGCTCGCGATTGCGCTCCTCGAAGCGCGCGAAGATCGCGAAGGCCGGGTCGATGTTGCCCGTGTGGATCATGTCATCGAAGCTGTAGCGCCACTTGTCGAACTCGGCGACGTCGCTCGCGAGCAGCGAGCTGTGCTGGCCGTCGAGGAACTCGAGATAGCGGTCGTAGACCCGCGACGACATGTCTCGGTCGATCGTCGCGCGGCTGTAATGGGTCTCCTCGAGGATCGAGCCGACGCGGCGGGCGATCATGCGCTGCCGCTCGGTGGGCGCAAGAGCCCCCGGCGGGATGATCGAATCGGCGGCGGCCGGCGCTCGACCGGGGCTCGCGAGCGCGAGCGCGAGCGCCATCCCGCAGCCGAGGAGGGGTGCGATCCGGCCGCGCGGGCGGCGCTGGGTGGGACACGTCATCGTGGAGCTCGCTGCATGGATGAGGAGTGAGGAGACAAGGCTAGAGTGCGCGGGGTGCTCGCATCAAGAGCGCCCGCCCGGCGCATCGCTCGCTCGATCGAGGCTTGCAGTGCGGCAAGCTCCCGGACGGCCCGGGGTTCGCGGGGTATTGCGGTCCAGTGCTTCATGAGAGGTGACTTAATCCGGCAAGTTCAATCCGCGGCCGGGAAGCCCCGGACGAGTCCGATCAGGGCCCGTACCACGAGGGTGAGGAGGTAGGGGACCAGCGCGACGGCCCAGAACGCGAACGAGGCGCCGGCGAGGCCCCGGAAGAAGTTCCCGAGGAGATCTCCCATCCCCCCATCGGCGTACGGTCCGAGCTCCCGCATGCCGACGAGCCACAGGAGGGGGGGGACGACGAGCACGCCGAAGCCCACCGCGCCCGCGAGCATGAGCAGCTCCCGGCGCAGCACGGCCGGCAGGCTCGAGGCAGCAGATGGCGCGGGCGGGGGGCTCATGAACGAGGCAGTCACTCCAGAGGAGGCATAATAGCCGCCGCCATGGAAAAAATCCGAGCCGCAGTCATCGGGGTCGGCTACCTCGGCCGTTTCCACGCCCAAAAGTACGCCCAGCTCGAGGGTTGCGAGCTCATCGCCGTCGTCGATCCGAGCCGCGAGGCCCGGGAGCGCGTGGCGACCGAGCTCGGCACCCGGGCGCTCGCCGATCATCATGCGCTCGTCGGCGCGATCGATGCCGTGAGCGTCGTCACTCCGACGCCGGTCCACTTCCCGATCGCCCGGGACCTGCTCGCCGGCGGCGCGCACGTCCTGCTCGAGAAGCCGATCACCGAGACGCCGGCCGAGGCGCGCGAGCTGATCCGGCTCGCGCGCGAGCGCGGCCGGGTGCTTCAGGTCGGGCATCTCGAGCGGTTCAATGCGGCGATCCTCGGCGCCGAGCCGTATCTCGAGGCCCCACGGTTCATCGAGTGCCACCGCCTCGCCCCCTACCGGGAGCGCGGCACGGACGTGAACGTCGTCCTCGACCTCATGATTCACGACATCGACATCATCCAGACGATCGTGGGCGCCCCCATCGAGTCGATCGACGCCATCGGCACCCCGGTGTTCTCCGAGGAGATCGACATCGCGAACGCGCGGATTCGCTTTGCGACCGGATGCGTCGCGAACGCCACCGCGAGCCGCGTGAGCCTGAAGACCGAGCGCAAGCTCCGCGTCTTCGAGGACGAGGCCTACCTCTCGCTCGATCTGCAGCAGAAGATCCTCACCGTCATCCGCAAGCGCGCCGAGCCGGCGGCGGCGGGCGGGCTTCCCGTCTCGATCGAGGAGCGCAGCTTCGACCCGGGCGATGCGCTCAAAGCCGAGATCGAGTCGTTCCTCGCCTGCATCCGCTCCGGTGCGGAGCCGGTCGTGAGTGGGGAGGCGGGCCTGCGTGCCCTCGAGACGGCGATCCGGATCACCGAGCAGGTCGCCCGCAACACGCCCCCGCGCGCGAAGCGAACCGGGACGTAAGCGGCTGTGCCGGTCCGTCCTCACAGCGGCGCGGATCCTTAGAATCGGGGAGGCTCGATGCTCGAGAGCAGTCTGCTGGCGGATCTACGGGCGGTCGTCGGGGAGCAGGCGCTGCTCACCGGCGAGCGCGTGCGGGAGTGTGCGACCGACGTTCAGGGGCACCCGCCCGGAGCGGCGGCGCTGCTGCGGCCGCGCTCGACGGCGGAGGTGTCGCAGATCCTGCGCCTCTGCCATGCGCGCGCACAGCCCGTCGTGCCGCACGGCGGCCGCACCAATCTCGTCGAGGGCACCGCGAGCTCCGCGAGCGAGATCATCCTCTCCCTCGAGCGGATGAGCCGGATCGAGCGTGTCGATGAGGCCGGGCGCACGATGCGGGTCGAGGCGGGCGCGATCCTGCAGCGCGTGCAGGAGGAGGCCGAGCGTCACGACCTGATGTTCCCCCTCGATCTCGGCGCGCGCGGCAGCTGCACGATCGGTGGGAACATCTCGACGAACGCAGGCGGCGTGCGGGTGGTGCGCTTCGGCATGATGCGCAACCTCGTGCTCGGCCTCGAGGCGGTCCTCGCCGACGGCACGGTGCTCAACTCGCTCAACCGGATGCTGAAGAACAACGCCGGCTACGACCTGAAGCAGCTGTTCATCGGCACCGAGGGCACGCTCGGCATCGTCACGCGGGCCGACTTGAGGCTCGTGCCACGGCCCCGCAGCGTCGCGACGGCCTTCGTCGCGTGCGCGGACTTCGCGGCGCTCGTGCGGCTCTACGCGCATCTTGACGCCTGCCTCGGCGGGCAGCTCTCGGCATTCGAGGCCCTCTGGCCCGAGTTCTACGCGATCACCACTTCCGAGCGGACGGGCCACGCCTCCGTGCTGCCGCACGATCACGGCATGTACGGGCTGGTCGAGACCCTCGGGAGCGACCCCGGGTCGGACCCGCAGCGCCTCGAGCAGGGCCTCGAGCAAGCCCTCGAGGCGGGGATCCTCGCCGATGCGGTCGTTGCGAAGTCGGAGAGCGAGCGGCGCGCCATCTGGGAGCCGCGCGAGGATGTGTGGCAGGTGCAGGAGCAGTACGGCCTCACGTTCAACTTCGACGTGAGTCTGGCGATCGAGGAGATGGCCGCGTATCTCGCCCGACTGCGCCGCGATGTCGCCGCACGCTTCCCGCACGGGCGGACATTCGCCTTCGGCCACATCGCGGACGGCAATCTGCACGTCATCGTGGCGCCCGGCGCGGCCGCGGCCGAGGCGTCCGAGCCGGCCGAGGAGGTCCGCGACGCCGTCGAGCGCATCGTCTACGAGCCGCTGCGAGCGATCGGAGGCTCGATCTCCGCCGAGCACGGCATCGGGCTCGAGCGGCGGGCGCATCTCGCCGTCTCGCGCACGCCGGAGGAGATCGCGACGATGCGCGCGCTGAAGGCGGCGCTCGATCCGAAGCGCATCCTCAATCGCGGCAAGGTGATCGAGTCGTGAGCCGAGCGTGAGCGAGCCCGGTCATCTCGCGCGGGCACCGCGCCCGCTCAGCGTGGCGGCGGCACAGTTCTCCTGCGGCTGGAACCTCGAGGAGAACATCGTGCGCGCCGAGCAGCACGTGCGCCGCGCGGCGGCGCAGGGGGCGCGGATCATCCTGCTGCCCGAGCTGTTCGAGACGCCGTACTTCTGCATCGAGCAGGACTCGCGCCACCTGCGGCTCGCGCGTCCGCTCGAGGAGAGCCGTGCCGTGCAGCACTTCCGCGCCGTCGCGCGCGAGCTCGGCGTCGTGCTCCCGGTGAGCTTCTTCGAGCGCGGACCGGTCGCCTTCTTCAACTCCGTCGCGATCATCGACGCCGACGGAGGGGTCCTCGGCGTCTATCGCAAGTCGCACATCCCGGACGGGCCCGGCTATCAGGAGAAGTTCTACTTCAGCCCGGGCGATACCGGCTTCAAGGTGTGGAGCACGCGCTTCGCGCGCATCGGCGTCGGCATCTGCTGGGACCAGTGGTTCCCGGAGTGCGCGCGGGCCATGGTGCTCGGGGGCGCGGAGATCCTGCTCTTTCCGACGGCGATCGGCACCGAGCCCCCGCCTGCCGTGGCCCTCAACTCGCGGGAGCATTGGCAGAGGACACAGCAGGGGCACGCGGCGGCGAATCTCGTGCCGCTCGTCGCGGCGAACCGCCACGGCCTCGAGCGGTCCCTGCAGGATCCGCAGCGCCTGTTCGTGCGCTTCTACGGCTCCTCGTTCATCGCGGACTCCCTCGGTGCGAAGGTGGCCGAGGCGCCGCAGGAGGCCGATGCGATCGTCTGTGCGACGTTCGATCTCGCCGAGCTCGAGCAGCTGCGCAACAACTGGTTCGTGTTCCGCGACCGACGGCCGGACCTCTACGGAGCGCTGCTCACGCTCGGGGGCGCGCGACCGGGAAGCGCGGCGTGAAGCGCGAGTGCCGGCTCCCGGCCGCAAGGCCGGGAGCCGGTCGGAGCTGGTGGAGGCGGGGGGAATCGAACCCCCGTCCGCAAGCGCTAGACTGCAAGATCTACGTACGTAGCCCGCTCTTTGGCTCTCGCGCGCCGCTACCCGAGGGGCAGGGAAGACGCCACGCCAGCAGACGGTGACTCTTAACGACCCGGCCCGTCGCACGCCGGATCGCGATCCTATGAGCGCGTCCCCTGGTCCAGTCGCATAGGCACGAGCTGGTCAGAGGTCAGCTGCGCTTAGGCAGCCAGAGCGTAGTTGTCGTCGTTGGCAACTATGATGTGCAGCGTGATTTACGAGGGCACTGCGCCTCGGTACGCCCCTGAAGGTTCGCAACCCACGTCGAAGCCGGTCGCCCCCGATCAGAACGCCTGGGGGAGTGTACCGCAAGAGGGCCGCGGGGACCTCAAAGCCGCTCACAGAGCAGCGCACTCGTGCGGCCCCGTCGCCCACGCTCGCGAGCCGCCCGCGCCGCCGGCACCGCTCAACCGCCGCGGCGCAGCAGCCGAGCCTTCTCGCGCTGCCAGTCGCGCTCCTTGTCGACCGCCCGCTTGTCGTGCTGCTTCTTGCCCTTCGCGAGCGCGATCTCGGCTTTCGCGCGGCCGTTCTTCCAGTAGAGCTCGAGCGGGACGAGCGTATAGCCGCGCCGCTCGACCGCCCCGATGAGGTGCTGCAGCTGGCTGCGGTGCAGGAGGAGCTTGCGCGTGCGCACCGGATCGGCCGCGACATGGGTCGAGGCGGCCGGCAGCGGCGCGATATGCGCCCCGATGAGGAACGCCTCGCCGCCTCGCAGGTAGATGTAGGCTTCCCTCAATTGCGCGCGGCCCGCACGCATGGCCTTGACCTCCCAGCCCTCGAGCGCGATCCCGGCCTCGTAGCGGTCCTCGATGAAGTAGTCGAAGCGCGCCTTGCGGTTCTCGGCGATCAGGCGCGGGGCGGATTCGGCTCGGGCCATGGCGGGGGAGGGGGGGAGTCGGGTGATGCGCTCGGGTGCGCGATTCTGGGACAATCCGGCCGGTGAGAGAAGTGAGACGATCGGCGACCGTCGGGCAGCCCGCCGAGCGAATCTACCGGCTGATCAACGACATCGAGAGTTATCCGCAGTTCGTGCCGGGCTGCACGCACGCCCGGGTGGAGGCCCGCTCGCCGCGGGAAATCCTCGCGACCCTCGGGGTGCGGCGCGGGCTGCTGCGCGCGGAGTTCACCACGCGCAACGAGCTCGAGCCGGAGCGCCGGATCCACATGCGCCTGGTGCGCGGCCCGTTCCGGATGCTCGAGGGGGAGTGGACGCTCACCCCGCTCGAGCGAGGCGGGTGCCGCATCGACCTCGCGATCCGCTTCGCCTTTGCGAGCCGGCTCGCCGGGGCGCTGTTCGAGTCGCTATTCCAGCAGACGGCGGAGTCCCTGGTCGATGCGTTCGTCGCGCGCGCTGAGACCGTGTGAGCCCGCCGCGCAGCGGCAGGCGGCGCCTGCCGCATGAGCGGCCCGGCGCGCGCCAAGCGTTGTCTCGTCGCCTACGCGACGCGCGAGCGGCAGTACCTCTGGGCGGTCGAGCTGCCGCCCGGCGCGGACGTGGCGCAGGCGCTCGCCGCGGCTCGGCATCTCGCGCCCGGAGTGGATGTCCGCTGGGACGATGCGGAGGTCGGAATCTTCGGCGAGCCGTGCAGCCGCAGCCACGTTCCCCGCGACGGCGACCGCATCGAGATCTACCGTCCGCTTGCCGAGGACCCGCGGCAGGCCCGCCGCGAGCGGGCGCGCCGGACGCGCGGCCGAGGCCGCTAGGTGAGCGGCCGCATCGGAGGCTCGGTCACCGCCGGCTCCGAATCGATCGGCTTGTACCCGTGGTTGTCGACCCGCGAGACCTTGTCGTTCTCGAAGTACACGGTGAGCAGGTAGTGCTCGACTTTGTGCAGGTAGCCGCGCTTCATGTAGTAGAGATAATCCCACCGGTCGGAGTCGAACGTCGGGGGCACCATCGGCGTGCCGAGAAGATAGCGGACCTGGGTGCGCGTCATGCCGACCTCGAGCTCCTCGATGTCGTGCTTGCGGAGGAAATTCCCCTGCTGAATGGTCATGTGGTAGACGCACCCCCCGGCCAAGGGCGCAAGGAGGGCGAGCGCGGCGGCGAGCAGGAGCGTGCGGCGGAGCGGGTGCGGCGGGCGCATTCGTGACACAGCGACGGGATGGCGGATAATGGCCGTATGATAGCGCATCGCACGGGGCATGCTCGCACGCCTGCCGGGGAGCACCGTATGGAGAGCAAGGACCTGCGCAAGGCCGGCCTCAAGGTGACGCTGCCGCGGCTCAGAATCCTCGAGATCCTCGAGCGCAGCGACACCCGGCATCTCTCGGCGGAGGACATCTACCGCTCGCTCCTCGACTCCCAGGAGGACATCGGGCTCGCCACCGTGTACCGGGTGCTCACCCAGTTCGAGGCCGCGGGCTTGGTCACGCGCCATCACTTCGAGGACGGCATGGCCGTCTTCGAGCTCAACCAGGGCGTGCATCACGACCACATCGTCTGCCTCGACTGCGGACGGGTCGAGGAGTTCATCGACTCCGGGATCGAGGAGCGCCAAACGGCGGTCGCGCAGCGTCTCGGCTTCGCGATCCGCGATCACTCCCTCATTCTTTACGGGCGCTGCGAGCGGCAGAACTGCGCTTTTCGGAAGAAGCCGGCCTGACGGCGGCCGCGGCCGCCGCATCCTTCAGCATCTCGCGCGCATGCTCGCGCGCCTTGGCCGTCACCTCGAGCCCGCCCAGCATGCGGGCGATCTCCTCCACGCGCTCCTCGGCGCCGAGCTCGCCGAGCGCGGTGCGCGTCACGCGGCCGTCGGTGACCTTGGTCACGCGGAAGTGGTGGTGGGCCTGGGCGGCCACCTGCGGCAGATGCGTGACGCACAGCACCTGCGCGCTCTGCCCGAGCGCGCGCAGCTCGCGGCCCACGATCTCGGCCACCGCGCCGCCGACGCCCGCGTCCACCTCGTCGAAGATCATGCACGGCGGGGCGTGCGCCGCGCAGGAGACCTGCACGGCGAGCGACAGGCGCGAGAGCTCCCCGCCCGAGGCGACCTTCCCGAGCGGCCGCAGCGGCTGGCCCGGGTTCGCCGTCACGCGGAACTCGACCTGGTCGGCCCCGTGCGGCGCCGGCTCGCTCGACTCGAGCGGAGTCACCTCGACCTGCAAGCGCCCGCCGGCCATCCCGAGCGCCTGCATGCGGGTGGTGATGTCCTTCGCGAGGGCGAGTCCCGCCGTCGCGCGCCGCCCGGAGAGCTGGCGCGCGAGGTCCCGGTAGCGCTCGAGCGCCGCGGCGAGCTCCTTGCGCAGCGTCGCGAGGTCGCTCTCGGCGCTCTCGAGCGAGACGCGCTCGGTCGCGAGCTCGCGGGCTCGCTCGCAAAGCTCTGCCGGCGCCACGCGATGCTTGCGGGCGAGGTCCTCGACCGCCGCGAGGCGCCGCTCGACCTGATCGTGCCGCGCGGTGTCGACCTCGAGACTCTGCAGATAGCTCTGCAGCTCGCGGGCCGCCTCGCGGATCTGGATCAGCGCGCCCTCGGCGAGGGGCGTGATGGCTGCGAGGCGGGGGTCCACGGCGCCCGCGCCGCGCAGCGCGGCGAGCGCCCGGCTCGCATGGGCGTGGGCGCTCGCCTCCTCGGCCTCGTAGAGCTCGCCGAGCGCAAGCTGCGCCCCCTCGGCGAGCCGCCCGCGGTTGGCGAGCCGCGCGCGCTCCTCGGTGAGGCTCGCGTACTCCCCAGCGGCGAGCGCGAGCGCCTCGAGCTCCTGGATCTGGTGCGCGAGGAGCGACCGCCGCGCGTCGCGGTCGTGCACCTGCGTTTCGAGCTCGAGCGTGCGGTTGAGGAAGGAGAGCCACACGCGGTGCGCGATGCCGACCTGCTCGACGAGCGACTCGTGCCGCCCGTACGCATCGAGCAGCTCCCGCTGGGTCGCCGGCCGCGCGAGCGACTGGAACTCGTGCTGGCCGTGGATGTCGACGAGCCAGTTGCCCGCCTCCCGCAGCTGCTGCACCGTCACGGCCTGGGCGTTGAGGTACGCGCGCGAGCGCCCGTCGCTCGCGACGACGCGGCGCATCGCGAGCTCCTCGGCGGCGGGGATCGCCTGCTCCTCGAGCCAGCTCTTCAGCTCATGCGGGGCGCGCTCGAGCGCGAACGATGCGGCGAGCTCGGCTCGCTGGGCACCGTGACGGATGGCCTCCGGGCCCGCGCGCCCTCCGCAGAGCAGCTGCAGGGCCTCGACGATGATCGACTTGCCGGCACCGGTCTCGCCCGTGAGCACGGTGAGGCCGGGCTGCAACTCGAGCTCGATCGCCTCGATGAGGGCGAAGTCGCGAACCTGCAGGTACGTGAGCACGGGGCGGCGCCTCAGCGGGAGTGGTCGGCGCTGCCGCGGCCCCAGTGCAGCTTGGAGCGCAGCAGCCGGTAGTAGTCGTACCCGCCGGGGTGCAGGAGCGTCACGGTCTGTGGGGCGAGCCGCACCGTCATCCGGCCGCCGCCGGCGAGCTCGCCGAGCACCGTTCCGTCGCACACGACCTGCCCGCGCGTCTCGGGACGCTCGCTGAGCCGAATCTCGATCGACGAGCGCGCCGAGACGACGATCGGGCGATCGGAGAGCGTGTGCGGCGAGATGGGCGCGAGCACCAGCACGTCGAGGTTCGGCGCGACGATCGGGCCGCCACAGGATAAGGCGTAGGCCGTCGAGCCGGTCGCACTCGCGACGACGATGCCGTCGCCCGCGTGCGTGTTGAGGTAACGGCCGTCGATCCAGGTCTCAAAGTCGATCATGCGGCCGGTCGCGAGGCGCTGCAGCACGATGTCGTTCAGGGCGAGGGAGGCCTGCGCCTCGCCCGCGCCGAGCTGCAGGCGCGCCTCGAGCAGCGGGCGGCGGTCGAGCTCGCTCTCGCCCCGCAGGGCGGCATCGACCGAGGCGATCACATCCTGCGGCATCACGTCCGTGAGGAAGCCGAGACGGCCGCGGTTGATGCCGAGCAGCGGCACGTCGCGGCGGGCGGCAAGGCGCGCGGCATAGAGCAGGGTCCCATCGCCGCCGATCGCGATCACCAGGTCGGCGCGCTCGACGATCGCCCGCTCCTCGACGCGCGCGTAAGGGCCGGTCGCCGCCTGCACCGGCACCTCCTCGCTGACCAGCACCTCGACGCCGCGGCTTGCGAGGTGCGGCAACAGTAGCGCGACGGACTCCCCGACGCGCGGATCCGTGAACCTGCCGACGAACGCGCAGATGCGCGCGGGAAAGGGCATGGCGACTCTCGGCTGCGACCCGACACGACGGATCGGCGCGCATTTGTAACACGGGGGGCGGCCTGCCCCAAGGGAGCCGCTGCACAATCCCCGCGAAGACGGTTGCCGAGGGGCGCCGGGCAGGCGCCGGCGCCGTCAGGGGCCGGACGGAGGCCGTCCCGGCCGATCGGATGCGCCGTGGACGGCCGTGCCGTCCGCTCGGCCGCCGCCCGCTTCGCGACGGTGGCCGACGAGCGCGTAGTAGAGCAGGTAGGCGACGCCGATCGCGGCCGGGATGAGGCCCCACCAGGCGTTGACGAGCCCGGTCTCGGCACGGAGCGCGAGGAAGATCGCGGCGCCGAGGAATAGCAGCACGAGCCCGTTGCGCAGCGTGCGGGCGGGCTCGCCCACCGCGCGCGGGGAGGGGTAGCCGAGGAAGAACTCGGGCGGCAGCGGCGGCAGCTCGATCCCCTTCTCGATCGCGGCGAGCCGCTCGGCGTGGTGCAACCTGAAGATGTCGCGCTTGTTGCGGTAATCGAGCCACAGACGCAGCATGCCGATCCCGACGCCCATGATGATCGCGACGATCGGGATCATCACCCCCAGAGCCGGTACCAGAGTGCCCTCGTACATGCGCAAATCCTCGGAAGCGGGCCGAACGTGCCGTTGATACTCGATGCACCCGGGCGCGGTTTCAAGCGCGCGGCGCCGGGCGCAGCCCCCGGGCGCAGCGCGGCTCGCCGACCGAAACCGCCTGGCAGGCGGAGGGGTCTTAAGCGCCGAGGCCCATGATGCTCAGGCAGTCCGCCGCGGCGCCCGCGACCGGGGATGAGGAGATTCACGCGCTGCTCAGGGGCGGGGCGCATGAGCAGGCCTTCGCGCTCGTGCTCGCGCGCTACGAGCCGCGGGTCTTCCGGCTGTGCTGTGCGCTGCTGCGCGACCGGAGCCAGGCGCAGGACGTCGCGCAGGAGAGCTGGGTGAGGATCTGGAAGGCGCTGCCGGGCTACGACGGCCGGGCATCGCTCGGGACGTGGATCTACGCCATCACGCGCAATCGCTGCCTCACGGCCCTCGGCCGCCGCAGGCCCTTCGCCCCGCTCGAGGACGCGCACGCCGAGCCGCAAAGCTGCGAGGCGCAGGAGCCTGATGACACGCGAGCGCTGCTGCGGGGGCTCGTGGACGGGCTGCCCGAGCGTTATCGCCGCGCGGTCACGCTGTTCTATTATGAGGACCGGTCGGTCGCGGAGGTGGCCGAGATGCTCGCGATGCCGCAGGGCACGGTGAAGACGCTTCTGTTCCGGGCGCGCGCGCTGCTCGCCGAGCAGCTCGAGCGGCGCGGGCTGTACGACTCGCAAGCGTGGCTCGGAGCCGGCTCATGAGCGATCCGCGCGCGATCGGTGGGGACGGCCCGCGTGGACCGCAGAGGCGTGGGTCCGACACCGCGCTCGATGGCGCGCTCGCGGCGGCGCTCCTGCCGCCCGCGCTTCCGGCCGGATTTCGAGCGCGGCTCGACGCCGCGCTCGAGAGC
>JASHTK010000267.1 GCA_030040575.1 Gammaproteobacteria bacterium | reverse complement strand
ATCACGGCCGTCGTGATCACGATCGGGCTCAATGCGCTCGATGGCTTCGATGTGCTCTCGATCGCGTTCGCCTCGCCGGGGATCGCCGCCGAGTGGCATCCGAGCAAGACGGCCCTCGGGTGGCTGCAATCGATGGAGCTCGCCGGCATGGCGCTCGGGTCGATCCTGCTCGGTGGCGTCGCGGACCGGATCGGCCGGCGCGCGACGATCCTCGGCTGTCTCGTCGTGATGGCCGTCGGCATGTTTCTCGCGACGACCGCGAGCGGCATCGAGTACCTCTCGGTGTACCGCGTCATCACCGGGCTCGGGATCGGGGGCACCCTCGCGGCGATCAACGCCGTCGCGGCCGAGTTCTCCAATGCCCGCGCTCGCAATCTCTCGGTCTCGATCATGTCGATCGGCTACCCGATCGGAGCGGTGGTGGGCGGCGTCATCGTCACGCAGCTGCTGAAGGGGCACGACTGGCGCGCGGTGTTCTACTTCGGCTGCGCATTCACCGTGCTGTTCATCCCGCTCGTGCTGTGGCTGGTGCCGGAGTCGGTGCCCTGGCTCATCCGCAAGCAGCCCGCGCGCGCGCTCGAGAAGGTGAACCGCACCTTGCGGCGCCTCGGGCACGCGGCCATCGACTCGCTGCCCGCGATCACGCCCGAGGCGCGCGGGCGCTCGAGCGCCGACATCTTCCGGCCGGCGCTCATCGCGACCACCCTCATCGTGACGGCCGCCTACTTCTTCCACGTCATGAGCTTCTACTACGTCGCCAAGTGGACGCCGAAGATCGTCGTGGACATGGGCTTCACCCAGTCGCAGGGCTCGGCCGTGCTCACCTGGGCCAACGTCGGCGGGATGGCGGGCGGCGCGCTGCTCGGAGTGCTCACCCTGCGCTTCGAGGTGAAGCGCCTCACCATTGCCGTGATGCTGCTCGGAGCGGTCGCCGTGAGCCTGTTCGGGCGCAGTGCGGCGTCGCTGCCGCAGCTGTCGCTGCTCGCCGCCTTCGCCCTGTTCTGCACGAACGCGGGCATCGTCGGCATGTATGCGATCTTCGCGCATGTGTTCCCGACGCACGTGCGCTCCTCGGGCACCGGTTTTGCGATCGGCGTCGGGCGCGGCGGCTCCGTGCTCGGGCCACCGCTCGCCGGCTGGCTGTTCGACCAGCACTACGGGCTGCCGGCGGTCTCGATGGTGCTCGCTCTCGGCACCCTCGTCGCGGCGGGGATCCTCGCGTTCTTGAAGCTCAATCCCGACCAGCCGGCCGGCGACTACGACGCCGCGCCCGCCGCGCTCTCGACGGCGAGCCCCTCCTGACCGAGCGGCCCGCGATCGCGGGCGGGCTCGATCGACTCGCCGCTACTCGACCTCCGGCCGGATCGGCCGCGTCATGAGCGTGCGCACCACCTCGCGCGCGGGCAGGCCTTCGTGGAGGATTTGGTACACGGCCGCGCAGAGCGGCATCTCGACGGCCGCCCGGCTCGCGACGCGCCGCACCGCCTCGGCGGCGAGCACTCCCTCGACCGCCTGGCCGATCTCGCTCAGCGCCTGCTCGACGCTGCGTCCGGCGGCGAGCAGGAGCCCGAAGCGGCGGTTGCGCGACTGGTCGTCCGTGCAGGTGAGGACGAGATCGCCGAGGCCCGCGAGCCCCATGAAGGTGTCCTTGCGGGCCCCGAGGGCCGTGCCGAGGCGAGTCATCTCGACGAGCCCGCGCGTGATGAGCGCCACCCGGGTGTTCGCCCCAAAGCCGAGCCCGTCGGAGAGGCCCGCCCCGACGGCGAGCACGTTCTTTACGGCGCCCCCGACCTCGACGCCCACGATGTCGGTGGAGGTGTACGCGCGAAAGTTCGCGGAGGTGAGGTCGTGCGCGAGCGCGGCCGCGAAGGCGGCATCCGCCGAGGCGACCGTCATCGCGGTCGGCAAGCCCCCGCCGACTTCCCGCGCAAAGGTCGGCCCGGAGAGCACCGCCATCGGGCGCTCGCCGCCGAGGATCGCGAGGGCGACCTGGTGGGGGAGCTTGCCGCTCGAGGCATCGAACCCCTTCGTGGCCCACGCGAGGCGCATCGCGGGCGTGAGCAGCGGCGCGAGCGCCTCGAGCAGCGCGCGGAACCCCTGGCTCGGCACGGCGATGAGCACGTCGAGCGCCCCGCGGACGCTCGCGGCGAGGTCCGAGTCGGCCGTGAGCGCCTGCGGGAAGGGGCTGCCCGGCAGGTAGCGCGCGTTGTGCCGCTCGGCGCGCATCGCGGCCATCCGCGCGGGATCCCGTCCCCAGAGCCGCGTCGGCTTGCCGCTGCGCGCGAACTGGATCGCGAGCGCGGTTCCCCAGGACCCCGCGCCGAGCACCGCGATGGGTGCCGCCTGCTTCTCGTGCGCCGCCACGGACTGCTCGAGCGGACGCGGCCGCTCAGTTCTTGGTCGCGGCCTGCTGCTCCGTGAGCGACCGCGCGTACAGGTCGTCGAAGTTCACCGGCGGCAGCAGGAATTGCGGGAACCCCCCCTGCGCGATGAGCTGCGAGACCGCGGCCCGCGCGTACGGGAAGAGCACGTTCGGGCAGACGCTGCCGATCGCGCGGCGCGCATCGTCGTCGGACATGTTGCGCATGAGGAAGGCGCCCGCCTGCTTGACCTCCACGAGGAAGACCGTCGCATCGTTCTGCTTGGCCGAGACGGTGACCGTGAGGACGATCTCCCGCAGGTCGGCGCCGAGCGGGGTGACTCCGGTGTGCAGGTCGAGGTTGATCTGCGGGTTCCAGGCGCCATTGACCCGCGGTCCGTTCGGCGCCTCATAGGAGCAATCCTTCAGGTACACGGCCTGCAGCGCGAGCTGCGGCCCGCCCGGATCCTCGCCGCCGAGGCGCGTCGCGGCGCCGCCATCGCTCGATTGGATACCCATGAGCTCAACTCCTTGAGGTAGGGGCGGCCGCGTGGCCCGCCTCGCCCGCGACGAGGCGCTCGAGGCCGCCCGACGCGTCGAGGGCATACAGATCGTCGCAGCCCCCGACGTGCGTGTCGCCGATGAAGATCTGCGGCACGGTGCGCCGGCCGCTGCGCTCGATCATCTCCGCGCGGGCCTGCGGCCGCGCCTCCACGTCGATCTGCGCGAACGGGATGCCCCGCTCCTCGAGCAGCCGGCGCGCCCGCGCGCAATGCGGGCACCAGCTCGTCGTGTAGAGCAGCACCTGCGGCGGGGACATGGCTCGTGCGCGTCCTTCCCTCTCGAGATCAGGTCTTCGCGAGCGGCAGGTTCTCGGAGCGCCAGGCGGCGATCCCGCCGCGCAGGCTGAAGGCGTGGGTGAACCCCTGCGCCGCGAGCTTGCGGACCGCCGCCGAGGCGAGCGACCCGGCATCACAGTACACTATCACCGGTTTTGTCTTGTGCTTTTTCAGCGTATCGCCCGCGCGGGCGATCTCCGCGGACGCGAGCGGGCGCGCGCCGCCGATGTGTCCGGCCGCGAACTGGTCGGCGGGGCGCAGGTCGAGCACCAGCGCGCCCTGGTTCATGAGCCGGATGAGCTCCTGGGGCGAGATCGCCGCGGTGCCGAGGGCGCGCACGCGCGCCTCGTACGCGATGACCAGCACGGCCGCGACGACGGCCGCCGACACGAGGAGCGGATGGTGGGCGGTGTACTCGATGAGCCGGTCCATACGGCGACGCCGGACCTCAAGGGGCCTGTCAAAAAAGGGGGCGTAGTATAGCGGGCATGTGTGAAGCGCGCCGCCGCGCGGCGCTCGCCGCCGGGGCGGTCGCCGCCTTGCT
>JASHTK010000266.1 GCA_030040575.1 Gammaproteobacteria bacterium | reverse complement strand
TGAGCGCGCTCCGCGCCGAGCCCGACACGGGCAGCGGCGCATCGAGCGCCGCGCGGCGCTTCGACGCCGCGCTCCGAGCCCATCAGGCCGAGCTCCTGCGCTCGCCAGGACCCGCGTGGCTGGAATTGGTGCAGGAGGACTTCCACGAGGCGGTCCGGCTGCGTGGGAGGATCGAGCGCTTCGACCTCGCGAGCGGGGCCGCCAGGCGCTCGTTCCAGCAGGAAGGCGCCGCGCTGCTCGCGGCTGCGCAGGCCGGTCTGCAGGCACCGGCCGGCGAGGACCTTGCCGCAGCCGCCGAGCACGCCGCGGCCGCGGCGGCCGCCGCTCAACGAACGCTAGCCCTGACCGGCGGCGCCGTGATCGGCCTGGTGCTGCTCGTCTCGGTCCTGCTCGGCCTGCGCATCATCCTGCCCGTCCGGCGCCTCACCGCCGTGACGCGCCGGCTCACCTCGGGCAGTCGCGACGTGCGCGCCCAGCGCGCCGGGCTCGCCGAGCTCGATGAGCTCGCCGAGTCCTTCAACGCCATGGCCGATGAGATCTCCTCCGTCGAGCAGGCGCTGCGCACCCATCAGGCGGAGCTCGAGCAGCACGTCGCCGAGCGCACGCGCCAGCTGCATCACCTCGCGCACCACGACCCGCTCACCCAGCTGCCGAACCGCCGCCACCTCGGCGCGCAGCTCGAGGGAGCGATCGCGCGCGCCGCCGCCTCGCGCGAGCGCTTCGCCCTGCTCATCGTCGATCTCGACAACTTCAAGTCGATCAATGATACGCTCGGCCACACCTTCGGCGACCGGGTCCTCAAGGCGATCGGCGAGCGCCTGCGGGTCGCGGCCGGACCCCAGTCGTTCATCGCCCGCCTGGGCGGGGATGAGTTCACGGTGCTCATCGAGAGCGTGCGCTCCGCCGACGCCGTCGCGCTGCGCGCGGCCCAGCTGCTCGAGACGCTGCAGCAGCCGCTCACGGTGGACGGCCGCGTGCTCTCGACGAGCGCGAGCGTCGGGGCGAGCCTTTATCCGGACCATGCGCCCGATGCGGATGCGCTGCTGCGCGCCGCCGACGTGGCGCTGTTTCGCGCCAAGGATCTCGGACGCAATCGCTTTGCGCTCTTCAGCCCGGAGCTCTCGGACGCCGCCGCGCATCACTTCGGCCTCGAGCAATCGCTGCGGCGCGCCGTCGAGGCGGGCGAGCTGCTGCTCATGTACCAGCCGCTCGTCGCGCTGCACACCTTTGAGCCGGTCGGCGTCGAGGCGCTGCTCCGGTGGCGCAAGCCCGACGGGCGCCTCGCGGCCGCCTCGGAGTTCGTCCACATCGCGGAGAAGACCGGCCTCATGCGGGAGCTCACGGCCTGGGTGCTGCGCTCGGCGACCTCCGCCGTCACCGCCTGGCGCGCGATGGGCTGGCACCGCGCGTGCGTCGCCATCAACGTCTCCGCGCCCCAGTTCTTCGAGAGCGATTTCATCGCGCGCGTCGCCGAGGCGCTGCGCGTCACGGGCCTGCCGCCGAACGCCCTCGAGCTCGAGCTCACCGAGACGGTGATGCAGACGGGACCCGCGACGATCCACGCGCTCGAGCGGCTGCGCGAGCTCGGGGTCGAGATCGCCCTCGATGACTTCGGCACCGGCTACTCCTCGCTCACCTCGCTGCAGCAGCTGCCGATCACGCGGGTGAAGCTCGATCGCTCGCTCGTCGAGGCCATCGACACGAGCGGGCGCTCGGCCGCCATCGCGCGGTCCGTCATCGCGCTCTGCCACGGACTCGGGCTCAACGTCGTCGCGGAGGGCGTCGAGCGGCGCGAGCAGCTCGAGGCGCTCGCTCAATGCGGACCGGTGAGCGTACAGGGCTTCCTGCTCGCCGCGGCCGTCGAGACCGCATCCGTCCCCGAGGAGGCCCAGGCCGCCGCGCAACGCGCGCGCGATCTCATGCACCCTGGGCGCGAGGCGGGGGCCGCGGCGCGCGCACCGGAGCCGGACTCGCTCGTGTTCGTCAGCCCGCGGCGGCTCGCTCCGCGATGAAGCGGTCCCGCGCGCTCACGCCGAGCGCCGGCTGATCGATGAACAATCCGTCGACGCCCGCCCGCAGGTAAGCCTCCACCTCGGAGGCCACATCGCCGAGCGCGGCCGGATCGCTGCCCGACCGTAGCGGCCCGGGCAGGAAGTGATTCTCCGCCCGGAACGTCCAGCAGTGCACCGCAAGCCCGGCGGCGTGCGCATCGCGCACGAGGGAGGTCGGCGGGCCGAGCCCGCCCGCCTCCCGCGGGATCACGAGCACCTTGTCGACTCCGATCGCGTCCGCGTACTGCGCAACCGTCGCGAGACCCGCGGGGCTCACCATGTCGCGGTATCCGGTCGGATCCCCTTGTGCCGCGCGGTCGTACGGCGCGCCGCTCGCCTCGATGAGCTGCACGAGGCGGATCGGGGTCTGCCGCTCGAGCGAGCGCAGGTTGCCGACCTCGAAGGACTGTATGAACGCCGGGGCACCCGGGCGCTCGTACCCGTGCCGCCTGAGCGCCGCGAGCAGCGGCGCCTCCAGCGCGAGGCCGAGCCGGGCGAAGTGCGTCGGGTGCTTGGTCTCGGGATACACGCCGATGCGGGGCGGCGGCGCGGCGCCCCGCGCGCGAGCCGCCTCCTCGCGCTGCCGCTCGATCGCCCCCGCCAGCGCGAGGATCTCCTCGAGCGTTGGAATCTCGAGCTGCCCGTCGAAGCGGGCGTTCGCCGGGCGCAGCTCCGCGAGCCGCTCGCGGGCCCTGAGCCGCTTCAGCTCGGCGAGCGTGAAGTCCTCCGTGAACCAGCCCTCGACCGGCTTGCCGTCCACGAGCTTGCGCGTGCGGCGCGCGGCGAACTCGGGGTGCAGGCTCACGTCGGTCGTCCCGCCGATCTCGTTCTCGTGGCGGGCGATGAGCACCCCGTCCCGGGTGCTCACCAGATCCGGCTCGATGTAGTCGGCGCCCTGCTCGATGGCGATGAAGTACGAGGTGAGCGTGTGCTCCGGAGCATACCCGCTCGCCCCGCGGTGGCCGATGACGATCGGCGCGGGACGCGGGGCGGCCGTACCGGCCGCGGGCGGCGGGCGATCCGCGGTCATGCGGGCAAGGGCGGCGCGTCGGCTCCCGGAACTGCCACTACCTTAGCAGAAGCACGGGTGGCGCGCGGTTAACGTGTAGGATGGCCCGCAGAGGAACCGGCCGCGCGCCGCGGCGTTTGTCGAGGAGCCTCATGCCCGAGCTCACGCAGCAGGACATCTATCTGTTCAAGGAAGGCACGCACTACCGGGCCTACCAGAAGCTCGGCGCACACCCCGCGACCCTCGCCGGCCGCAGGGGAACGCGCTTCGCCCTGTGGGCCCCGAATGCCGAGGCCGTGAGCGTCGTCGGCGACTTCAACGGCTGGACGCCCGAGCGGGACTCGCTCGAGCCGCGCTGGGACGAGTCGGGGATCTGGGAAGGCTTCATCCCGGAGGTGGGCCCGGGGGCGCTCTACAAGTACCACATCCGCTCGCGCCTCGCCGGCTACCGCGTGGACAAGAGCGACCCGTTCGCCTTCCGCTCGGAGCTGCCGCCGCGCACGGCGTCCGTCGTGTGGAGCCTCGACTACGAGTGGAGCGACCTCGCCTGGCAGCGCGACCGCGCGCGCATCAACGCCCTCGATGCGCCGTGGTCCATCTACGAGGTGCACCTCGGCTCCTGGCGCCGCGTGCCCGAGGAGGGCAACCGCCCGCTCACCTACCGCGAGCTCGCGGCGCCGCTCGCGGACTACGTGATCGAGATGGGCTTCACGCACGTCGAGCTGCTGCCCGTCATGGAGCATCCGTTCTACGGCTCCTGGGGATACCAGGTGACGGGCTACTTCGCCCCGACCGCCCGCTACGGCACGCCGCAGGACCTCATGTACCTCATCGAGCACCTGCATCGGCGCGGCATCGGGGTGATTCTCGATTGGGTGCCCTCGCACTTCCCGAGCGACGAGCACGGCCTCGCCTTCTTCGACGGCACGCACCTCTACGAGCACGCCGACCCGCGCCAGGGATACCACCCGGACTGGAACAGCTCGATCTTCAACTACGGGCGCGCGGAGGTGCGCGACTTCTTAGGCAGCAACGCCCTCTTCTGGCTCGACGTCTATCGTGCCGATGCGCTGTGGGTCGATGCCGTCGCCTCGATGCTCTACCTCGATTACGGCCGCCGCGAGGGCGAGTGGATCGCGAACCGCTACGGCGGGCGCGAGAACCTCGACGCCGTCGAGTTCGCGAAGCAGGTGAACGCCGCGGTCTACCGGGAATTCCCGGCGGCGCAGACGATCGCTGAGGAGTCCACGGCCTGGCCGATGGTCTCGCGGCCCACCTATCTCGGCGGGCTCGGCTTCGGCCTGAAGTGGAACATGGGCTGGATGAACGACACGATCCGGTACTTCCAGACCGACCCGGTGTTCCGCAAGTACCACCACGATGCGCTCACCTTCTCGATCTGGTACGCGTTCACCGAGAACTTCGTGCTGCCTCTGTCGCACGACGAGGTGACCCACGGCAAGGGATCGCTCCTCGGCAAGATGCACGGCGATGAGTGGCAGCAGTTCGCGAACCTGAGGCTGCTCTACGGCTACATGTGGGGCCACCCCGGCAAGAAGCTGCTGTTCATGGGGTCGGAGTTCGCGCAGCGCCGCGAGTGGCAGCATGACGAGAGCCTCGAATGGCATGCCCTGGAGTACCCGCTGCACGCCGGGATGCAGCGGTGGGTGCGGGATCTCAACCGCTGCTATCGCGACTCCCCGGCCCTGCACGAGCTCGACTTCTCCTCCGCGGGCTTCGAGTGGCTCGACTGCCACGACGCCGAGGCGAGCGTCATCGCGTTCCTGCGCAAGCCCCGCTCGAGCGGCGGGGAGATGCTCGTCGTGTGCAACTTCACGCCCGTCGTGCGCGAGAACTACCGGCTCGGCGTGCCGCACGGGGGCCTTTGGCAGGAGCGGCTGAACAGCGACGCTCGGGAGTACGGCGGCAGCGGCCAGGGCAATCTCGGCGCGGTCGCGGCCGCGCCGCTCACCGCGCACGGCCGGCCTTACTCGTTGCGCCTGACGCTCCCCCCGCTCGCCGCGCTTTACCTGCAGCCGGCATGAGCTCCCCGGTCGAGCGGGCGGCGCTCCCGGACGGCGCCGCCCCGCCGGCCGCGCCGTCCGGGACGCCCGAGTCGGCCTGGTACAAGGACGCGGTGATCTACGAGGTCCACGTGCGGGCCTTCCACGACAGCAACGAGGATGGGATCGGGGATTTCCCGGGCCTCACCGGCAAGCTCGACTACGTCGCGGACCTCGGCGTCAACACCATCTGGCTGCTGCCCTTTTATCCCTCGCCCGGCAAGGACGACGGCTACGACATCGCCAACTATCGCGACGTTCATCCCCATTACGGCCGCCGCGAGGATTTCACGCGCTTCATCCGCGAGGCGCATCGCCGCGGCCTGCGGGTCATCACCGAGCTCGTCGTGAACCACACCTCCGACCAGCACCCCTGGTTCCAGGCCGCGCGGCGCGCCCCCGCGCGCTCGCACAAGCGCGACTTCTACGTCTGGAGCGATACGCCGGATCGCTACGCCGGCACCCGCATCATCTTCACGGACACCGAGACGTCCAACTGGGCCTGGGATCCGCTCGCCAAGGCGTACTACTGGCACCGCTTCTTCAGCCACCAGCCGGACCTCAACTTCGATAACCCGCACGTCGAGCGGGCGATCGGGCGAATCGTGAAGTTCTGGCTCGACCGCGGGGTCGACGGGCTGCGGCTCGACGCCATTCCCTACCTCATCGAGCGCGAGGGCACCGCCAGCGAGAACCTGCGGGAGACGCACGAGATCGTGCAGCGCATCCGCAAGATGGTCGACGCGGGCTACGCCGACCGCATGCTGCTCGCGGAGGCGAACCAGTGGCCGGAGGATGTGCGCGATTACTTCGGCAACGCCGACGAGTGCCACATGGCCTATCATTTCCCGCTGATGCCGCGGATGTACATGGCGATCGCCCAGGAGGACCGCTATCCGATCACGGAGATCATCGACCAGACTCCCGACATTCCCCCCGCCTGCCAGTGGGCGATCTTCCTGCGCAATCACGACGAGCTCACGCTCGAGATGGTGACGAGCGAGGAGCGCGACTACATGTACAAGATGTACGCGGCGGACCCGCGCGCGCGGCTGAACCTCGGCATCCGCCGCCGCCTCGCCCCGCTCCTCGAGAACGATCCGGACCGCATCAAGCTCATGAACGGGCTGCTGCTCTCGATGCCCGGCTCCCCGATCATCTACTACGGCGATGAGATCGGCATGGGCGACAACTTCTTCCTCGGAGACCGCAACGGCGTGCGCACTCCGATGCAATGGAGCCCGGACCGCAACGCCGGGTTCTCGCGCGCCGATCCGCAGCAGCTGTACCTGCCGCCGATCATGGACCCGGTCTACGGCTTCCAGGCCGTGAACGTCGAGGCCCAGACTCGCGACCGCTCCTCGCTCCTCAACTGGATGAAGCGCATGCTCGAGGTCCGCAAGAGCTCGCGGGCGTTCGGCCGCGGCGCGCTGCGCTTCATCCGCCCCGGCAATCGCAAGGTGCTCGCCTACGTGAGGGAGCACCTGGCCGACACCATCCTCTGCGTCGTGAACCTCGCGCGCTCCGCGCAGCCGGTCGAGCTCAACCTCGCCGAGTTCAAAGGGATGGTGCCGACCGAGATGATCGGCCGGACCGCCTTTCCGCCGATCGGCGAGCTGCCGTACCTCCTCACCCTGCCCGGACACGCGTTCTACTGGTTTCGATTGAGCCGCGAGGCGCAGGCGCCGGCGTGGCACGAGGAGCACGCGCCGCGGGACGATGCACCGGTGCTGGTCCTCACCGACGCCTGGAGCAGCTTCTTCCCCGAGCGGCTCGCGCCCGCGCGCGGCGCTCTCGCGGCGCGGCTGCGATCGCGGCTCGAGGGGGAGGTGCTGCCGCGGTACCTCGCGGGCGAGCGCTGGTATGCCGAGAAGGGGGCCGCCGTCTCGCGCGCCCGACTCGCCGACCAGGCGATCTGGACGGGGAAGTCCGCCGAGTGGCTCCTCGCGCTGCTCGAGGTGGAAAGCGCCGCCGGAAGCGCGCGGTACTTCGTGCCTCTCACGATCGCGTTCGACGATCCGCAGGAGCCGCAGCGGGGGCGGCTGCACGCCGCGGCGCTCGCCCGCGTGCGGCAGCAAGCTCGGACCGGCGTCCTTGCCGATGCGTTCGCGGACGAGGGCTTCTGCCGGGCGCTGCTCGAGCGGATCGGCGCGGCAGGGGAGTGCCCGCTCGCTCACGGACGGCTCCGCTTCACGACGACGCGCGCATACGCGCAGATCCGGCCCGACGCGAGTGGCGACCTGGCGAGCGGCCCGCCGCTCGCGCAGGGGAGCAATACCGCGCTCAAGCTCGGCGAGCGCCTGTTCCTCAAGGTCTTCCGGCGCAGCGAGCCGGGGCTCAATCCCGAGCTCGAGGTCGGCCGCTTCCTCACCGAGGTCGCCCGCTTTGCTCACGTCGTGCCGCTCGCCGGCGCCGTCGAGTATCTCGGCGCCGACGGCTCGCACTCGACGCTCGCGGTGTTGCAGGCCTTCGTCGCGAACCAGGGCGACGGCTGGGACTACACGCTCAACTACCTGCTGCGCGTCC
>JASHTK010000265.1 GCA_030040575.1 Gammaproteobacteria bacterium | reverse complement strand
CGCCGTGCGCGCCCGCGAGCCCGCGGGAGCCGCCGCCGATCGCCTCGAGACCTGCCAGGCGCTCGACGAACGAGGGCGCATCCTCCGTGGCGGGCGCCTCCGGCCCCTCGGCGGTCTCAAACTGCGGCTCCGGCGCCCAGTTTGACGGCCGGTACTTCGCGGGCAGCGTCGCGATGTCCGCGATGCGGCCGCGGCAGACGATCGACAGGCGCTCAATGAGATTGGCGAGCTCGCGGACGTTGCCGGGCCAGCGGTGCAGCGCGAGCGCCGCGAGCGCGCGGGGCGAGAGCTCCACGCGTCCGCGCCCCTCGGCCACGTTGTGCGCGATGAAATCGCGCGCGAGCAGCGGCAAGTCCTCGATCCGCTCGCGCAGGGGCGGCATCTCGATGGGAAAGACGTTCAGGCGGTGGAAGAGGTCCTCGCGGAACGCCGAGCGGGCGATCGCCTCCTCGAGATTGCGGTGGGTCGCCGCGATGATGCGCACGTTGCAGCGCATCGGCACGTGATTGCCGACGCGCTCGAACACCCGCTCCTGCAGCACCCGCAGCAGCTTCACCTGCATCGTCGGGCTCATGTCGCCGATCTCATCGAGGAACAGCGTGCCGCCCTCGGCGATCTCGAAGCGGCCCTTGCGCGCGGCGACGGCGCCGGTGAATGCGCCCTTCTCGTGGCCGAACAGCTCCGACTCGAGCAGCTCCGCGGGGATCGCCCCGCAGTTGACCGCGATGAATGGACGCTGCCGCCGCGGGCTCAGATCATGGACCGCGCGGGCGACGACCTCCTTGCCGGTGCCGGACTCCCCGAGGATGAGCACCGTCGAGTCGTGCTCGGCGACCTGGCGGATGAGGCCGATGACGCCGCGGATCGCGGGCGAGGTGCCGGTCGGCAGCCTGACGCGCGCCCGCTCCTCGCTCGCCGCGACCGGCCGCTCCTCCCGTGCCTCGTCCCATTCTGCGGGGGGGACGACGGCCATTTCAGTTGCCGACATCGTGTCTCCGCTCGCTGGAGGGGCGCGGCGCAATCCTCCGCGGGCGCAAGCACGCAAAACCCGCGAAACCGTCATCGCCCCGAAACCGTGGCGACTATTGTTCACTGATCGACCGCGGAATATTGTGAAATATCTCGTAAGTCCGAGGCGCGTCGCGGACCGCCCCGTGATCCGAATCACAAAGCGCCGCGGTGGCGACTCTCCGCGATCTGGCGCCGGTGCCTGCGAAAGGTGAGCTTCTCGATCAGATCCTCGACCGTCTCGCCGACGGGCAGGAAACGCGCTTTGACCTGTCCGTCGGGCGTCACGTTGGTGATGCGCCCGATGAGCCGCAGCGGCTCGGCGAAGCAGTCGCGCAGGTAAATCTCGGCGACGCCTTGCGTGCCGGCCTCGGGCAGCGGCGGGGCGGCTCGCCACATCGCCCCGAGCGCGTTGAAGCGGATGGGCACGGCGGTCGGACGCGGGCGGTTGGCGACGAGCAGCTGGCCGACGAGGTCGAGCAGCAGATTGATCTTGAAGTCGAGCCGCTGCAGCTCGGGGGAGTCATCGTCCGGCTTGTCCCCGCCGGTGTGCTCCTCCACGGCGGCGCACGCGTGCAGCAGGCGCACGTTGCGGTCGGTGAAGCTCGCCGCGACGGCCTGATCGACGGTGCCGGGCAGGGGGCGCCAGAGCAGGGGGAGCACGTCCTGGTAGGCGAGCTCCTCGTAGAGAACTACGGTATCCGCGCCGTCGTACATGCTCAGTACCGTCTTCCCGCTGCGCGACCGCGTGGCACGCGGCGGCCGCTCACGGCTCCGTGACGTGACCTCGATCTTCCCTTAACGGCCGGGCGTGCGCCGGCTTGAGGACCGGCACGCGCCGCGGGCGGCTAGGGCGAGGAGGCCGAGCCGCGCTCGGCAGCCTGCTTCACGGCGGGCGAGGATGCAAGGACCGGCGTCAAATCCTCGGCGCTCTCCTCGGCGAAGTACCGGCGCACCATCAGGGCCTGCTGCAGGCGCCCCTTGCGCACGTAGGCCTCGTAGAGCAGGTCCTTCATCACCTCCAGAACGACCGCCGCGGTCGCCGGATCGAGATGCGCGGGATCGGTGCGGGAGTCCGCCTGGGTGCCGAAGATCACGTTCTTGATGCTGAGGAAGGTCTTGATGTCGATCTCGGCCATCTCGCGCACCTCGTTGAGCTCATCGAAGAGCCGCAGCTTGCCCGCCTCGCCGAGGTCGGCGAACGTCGCCTGCGCGGTGCGCCGGCACATCGAGGCGAAGGCGTTGTAGGCGCCGTTCGAGAAGCAGATGAGCGCCTCGCGGAACAGCAGCTCGACCTCCTCGGGCAGATGGGTGAAGGTGAACTTCTCGCGCGGGCGCTCCACCTCGACGAACTGCGGGGCGAGCTCGATGCGGTTCGGCCGATAGGACCGCACCGCGTAGCGCACGAAGATCGGGGAGTGGCACGCGTCGCAGCGGTAGACGACGCCGATCGTCGCGGGCTTCTCCGCCTGCAGGTCGGCGAACCGCGGGACCGCGCTCGGGGTGATGTGCGAGGTCACCTCGCAGTGCGGGCAGCTCAGCGCGAGCGCCCGATCGTGCTCGTTGATCAGCTGGCTCGTGGAATCGATGTACACCGACATGGTGAAGGGCGCCTTGTTGCTCTTCGTAGTGCAGCGCGAATCCGCCTCGATTCTAACTCACCGGGCCGCGCTCATTCACGTCCCGATCGGCCGACGTGCGCTCCTTGAGCCCCGTTATGTCACCAAGGCCGATAAAACCCTCGCGCCGGCGTGCGCGGAGCGGATCGGGCCTAGCGGGTGAGCGGCTTGTAGCGGATGCGATGAGGCTGCGCCGCCTCCTCGCCGCGCCTGCGTTTGAAGTCCTCGACGTACTCCTGATAGTTGCCCGCGAACCAAACGACCTCGGAATTGCCCTCGAACGCCAGCACGTGCGTGGCGATCCGATCGAGGAACCAGCGATCGTGCGAGACGACGACCGCGCAGCCGGGAAAGTTGAGGAGCGCCTCCTCGAGCGCCCGCAGCGTCTCCACGTCGAGGTCGTTCGTCGGCTCATCGAGCAGCAGCACGTTGGCTCCGGCCGTCAGGGCCTTCGCGAGGTGGACGCGGTTGCGCTCCCCGCCCGCGAGCTCTGCGATGCGCTGCTGCTGCTGGGCGCCTTTGAAGTTGAAGCGGCCGACGTAGCTGCGCGAGGAGGTCTCGTAGGCGCCGACCTTGAGCAGGTCGAGGCCGCCCGAGATCTCCTCCCACACGGTTCTCTGCCCGTTGAGGGACTGCCGGCCCTGGTCCACGTAGGCGAGCTTCACGCTCGGCCCGAGGCGGACCTCGCCCGCGTCGGGCGACTCGGCTCCCGTCAGGATGCGAAACAGCGTCGTCTTGCCGGCGCCGTTCGGGCCGATGATGCCGATGATGCCGCCGCGCGGCACGCTGAAGGTGAGCTGGTCGATGAGCAGCCGGTCGCCGTACGCCTTGCTCAGGCCCCGCACCTCGATCACCGTCTCGCCGAGCCGCTCGCCCGGGGGGATGTAGATCTCGTTCGTCTCGTTGCGCTGCTGGAACTCGCGCGAGGCGAGCTCCTCGTAGCGCTGCAGGCGGGCCTTGCTCTTCGCCTGCTGCGCCTTCGCGCCCTGCCGCACCCACTCGAGCTCGCGCTGCAGGGTCTTGCGCAGCGCCTCCTGCTCGCGCTCCTCGAGCGCGAGCCGGCGCTCCTTCTGCTCGAGCCAGCTCGAGTAGTTTCCGTGCCAGGGGATGCCGCGCCCGCGATCGAGCTCGAGAATCCACTCGGCGACGTGATCGAGGAAGTAGCGGTCGTGCGTGACGGCGACGACCGTGCTCGGGTACTGCTCCAAGTACCGCTCGAGCCAGGCGATCGACTCCGCATCGAGATGGTTGGTCGGCTCATCGAGCAGCAGCAGATCGGGCGCGGAGATGAGCAGCCGGCACAGGGCGACGCGCCGCTTCTCGCCGCCGGAGAGCGACGCGACGCGCGCCTCCCACGGGGGAAGTCGCAACGCGTCCGCTGCAATGTCGAGTTTGCGCTCGAGCTCCCACCCGCCGGCCGCATCGATGGTGTCCTGCAGGCGCGCCTGCTCCTCGAGCAGCGCGCTCATCTCCGCCTCCGGGAGCGGCTCGGCGAATCGATCGCTGATCTGGTTGAACCGCTCGACGAGCGCCAGCTTGGCGCCGATGCCCTCCATCACGGTGCCGCGCACGTCCTTCTCCGGGTCGAGCTCGGGCTCCTGCGGCAGGTAGCCCACGCGGATGCCGCTCTGCGGCCGCGCCTCCCCGTCGATCTCCTTGTCGAGGCCGGCCATGATCCTCAAGAGCGTCGATTTGCCGGCGCCGTTCAATCCGATCACGCCGATCTTCGCGCCGGGAAAGAAGGAGAGGCTGATGTCGCTCAGGACGAGGCGCTTCGGCGGGATCAGCTTCGATACCCGGCTCATCGTGAAGATGTATTGGGCCATGCGGCGGACTTGCGCGAGACGGTGGGTGGGGCCTCGCGACCCGACCACCGCCGGGCCTGTGCTAGGCTTCGGGCAGCGGGTCGTGAGGAGGCGTCGGGCGAGTGTACAGGTGGCATGGGCGCTGAGGTAGCGGTCGTCGCCGGCGAGCGCCTCGCCCGCTACGGCTTTCCGGAGGGCCACGTGTTCGGGCCCGATCGCCACGCGGCCTTCTGGCGCGAGTTCCAGGCCCGCGGCCTCGCCGCGCGAGTGCAGCTGCTCGAGCCGCGCGAGGCGACCTACGAGGAGCTGCTCGCCTTCCACACGCCCGCCTACATCGACTCGGTGCGCGAGCGCTCGGTGACCGGGCAGGGGTACCTCGATGCGGGAGACACTCCGGCCTTCCGCGGCGTCTACGAGGCGGCGGCGACCGTCGTCGGAGCTTCCCTGCAGGCGGCCGAGGCGGTCATGGGCGGCGCGGTGCGCCGCGGCTTCGTCCCGATCGCCGGGCTGCATCACGCCGGGCGGGACCATGCGGCCGGCTTCTGCGTCTTCAACGATTGCGGCGTCGTCATCGAGCTGATGCGCCGGCGCCATGGCCTCGAGCGCATCGCCTACGTCGACATCGACGCGCACCACGGAGACGGGGTCTTCTATGCGTTCGAGGAGGACCCCGGAGTGATCTTCGCCGACCTGCATCAGGATGGCCGCACGCTCTACCCCGGCACCGGCGCGGCCGAGGAGCGGGGCCGCGGCGC
>JASHTK010000264.1 GCA_030040575.1 Gammaproteobacteria bacterium | reverse complement strand
TCGCCGAGGCGCTGCGGGCCCGGCGCATCGGCGGAGCCGCCATCGACGTGCTCGCCGAGGAGCCGCCGGTGGACGGCAGCCCCCTGCTCGTCGCCGACCTGCCGAACTTCCTCATCACGCCGCACATCGCCTGGTCCGCTCGCGAGGCCCGCCAGCGCTGTCTCGATGAGATCGCCGCGAACGTCGAGGCGTTTCTCCACGGCGCTGCGCGCAACCGCGTCGACTGAGCATTGACCTTATCATTTCGCTGGACCCCTATCGCGTCGTCGGCATGCCGGACATCAAGCTCAAGGATCTGCGCTACCTCGTCGCCGTCGCCGACACCCGCCACTTCGGGCGCGCGGCGGAGCGCTGCTTCGTGAGCCAGCCGACGCTCTCGGCGCAACTGAAGAAGCTCGAGGACTCCCTCGGCGTGCAGCTCATCGAGCGGCAGCCGAAGCGCATCGGGCTCACGGAGGCGGGCGAGCAGATCGTCGCGCGAGCCCGCCGCATGCTCGAGGCGAGCGAGGAAGTCTTGACCCTCGCCCGCTCGCACCGCGACCCGCTCGCCGGGCGACTGCGCGTCGCCTTGATCCCGACCGTAGGGCCGTACCTGCTGCCGCAGGTGATGCCGGCCCTGCGCAAGGCGCTGCCGCGGCTCACTCTGCTCCTCTACGAGTATCAGACCGCCCCGTTGCTCGAGAGGCTGCACGGCGGGGAGATCGACCTCGGCATCCTCGCCCTGCCCGTCGAGCACGAGGGACTCGAGGTCCGGGAGCTGTACGAGGAGCCGTTCGAGCTCGCCGTTCCGGCGAGCCACCGCCTCGCGAAGCAGCCGAGCGTGCGGCTCGAGGAGCTCAAGGACGAGCCGCTGCTGCTCCTGACGGAAGGCCACTGCCTGCGCGACCAGGCCCTCGCTCTGTGCAGCCGCGCCGGCCTGCACGAGCAGCAGGACTTCCGCGCGACGAGCCTCGAGACGCTGCGGCAGATGGTCGCGGCCGGTGCAGGCGTCACTCTGCTGCCCGAGCTCGCCGGCAAGGGACCCTACGGCTCCGCGCGCTCCGTCGCGATCCGACCCCTCGCGCGCCCGGTCCCCACGCGCCGCGTCGGTGCAGTGTGGCGCAAGACGACGGCACGACGGCCGGCGATCGATGCCGTTTGCGCCGTGGTGGCCGAGCACGCGGCGCTCGCGGCGCGCAAGCCCTCGTGAGGCGAGCGCCGGCCGCCGGTCGCCATTATGATCGCTCGTGCGCCACCCGTGCTCCGCGCGGTGGCGGCCACAGCTCGGGGGGACACCATGAGAGCGAAGCACCTCGCCGCCATCGTTCTGATCGTCGCCGGAACGCTGGGACTCATCTACCGGGGGTTCACCTACTCGCGCGAGACGCACGAAGCGAGGCTCGGCTCGCTCGAGGTCTCCTTCTCCGAGCGGACTCGGATCGACGTGCCCCTGTGGGTGAGCGTCGGGCTGATCGTGGTTGGGGTCGGGCTGCTCGTCGTGCGCTCGGAGAGCTGATGGCGGAGGTGGCATGCTGCCCATCGACTGGAGGACGGTTTCAGCGCCGTCTACCGCTCCTTGCGGGGTGGCGCGCCGAACGGCTCTCCGGCGGCGCGGGACCTCATCAAGGGCTACCTCGACACGAACGCGTGTGACGCCACCTCACGACGAATCTGTGACTGATGGACGCGCTCGCAGGCACCTCCACCCACGCCCTGGACCCTGACTGCGTCGCGCAGCCGGTTGCGCCCCCGCAGCCCGGGCCGTGATCGACCGCACGGTTTGACACGCGAGCGCCCCCCTTGGGCTGCGCGCCGAGGCGCGCTCGTTCGACATAAGCCCTGCGGCTCGGCCGCCGCGCCGCGCATGGTCATCCGCCGGGACCGCCGCGCGTTCCATAGGGCGCCGAGCAGGAACGCAACATGAATCGTCCATACACCGGTCTGGTCCCGCAGTTACTCCTCTTGTCGGCCGCGCTCCTCGCGGCAGGCGGCGCCCGTGCAGACGCGCTCGACGTCGTACAAGTGCTGCGCGAGGGTGGCTGCGGCGGCCTGCTGCCGGCGTCGACTCCGCTGCGGCCCAACGCCTTGCTCGACCGATCGGCCGAGCTCTGGGCCGGCGGACGGTCGCTCTCGGTCGCCGTCGCGCGCAGCGGCTATGCCGCGCAGCGCGAAGGCGGTCTGCACGTCACGGGGACCGAGGTCGCGATGAACAAGGCCATCCGCCGCTCGCGCTGTCGGGCCATCGCGAGCCCGGCGTTGCGCGATGTCGGGGTCTATCGCGTCGGACGGGATTCGTGGGTCGTGGTCGCCTCGGCGTACGTCTCGCCGGCTCCGCCGGACGCGGGGCTCATCAAGCCGGAGGCCGGCCTCCTCGCGCCGGAGGCGGGATTCGCGGAGCAGGCGCTCGCGCTCGTCAATGATGCCCGGGCGCGTGGGGCTCGGTGCGGGCAGCGCTCGTACGGACCCGCACCCCCCTTGCGACTCTCGAGCCTCCTCTCCGATGTCGCATCGGGACACGCCGTGGACATGGCCGAGCACGACTATTTCGATCACATCGACTTGACCGGTGCATCCCCCGCGGACCGGATCCACGCCGTCGGCTATCGAGAGCGACTCGTGGGCGAGAACATCGCCTACGGGGTGGATTCGATCGAGGAAGCCGTGCAGGGCTGGCTCGCAAGCCCGGGCCACTGCGAGAACATCATGGACCCGCGCTTCACGGAGATGGGCATCGCCGATGCCGCCGGGACGACCGGGCGGTACGGTCTTTACTGGGTCCAGGTTCTGACCGAGCCGCGCGACTGACCCGGGCGCCAAGCTGCGCGAGCGCCCGCGCCGTGGCCCCGCCACAGGCCGCGGGGCGCCGATCGCTTCACTTGCGGGTATAGACGATCTTCTTCGTGCCGCCCTCGCACGTGCCGACGACCTTGCGATCGCCCACCTGATCGCTCGGCACCGCCTCGAGCGTGTAGTGCATCACGTGCTTGGCGTCGAGTTTCGCCGCGATCGCGCTCTTGACCTTCTCGCACGGCGTGCCGGCCATGACGGGGACCGCGGCCGCGAGCAACACGGCGAGGCACAGTTGAGATTTCATCGGGTGACCTCCCTCGATTCGACGACGGATTGCTTACGTCAGGCGTGCGACTCTACACGACCGCGCTCGCGCACGATGAGCGCTTTGACCATGCTAGCGCACGAGGGGCACGGTGGAGACGGTCGCCCGGAAACAGTGCCTGAACGTCGTGGCGGTGACACTTCCCGGGCGCGCGCGATAGACTGCCGCGGAACTCGGCGCCGAGCCGCGGCGGACCAGCAGAGGGGCTCGTGAGATTCTTTCCGCTCGTGTGGGCCGGCATCCGCCGCAAGCTGAGCCGCTCCATCCTCATCCTCGCCCAGGTGATCATCGCGTTCACGCTGTTCGGCGTGCTGCAGGGGCTCGCGAGCGGCATCAACCACGCGATCGCCGCCGCCCACCCCGACCGGCTGTACGTCGGCAGCAAGCTGCAGCTCGGCAACCCGATCCCGATCGCCGTCCTCGAGCGCCTGAAGACGGTCCCCGGCGTCGTCGCCGTCGCGTACCGCTTCCAGTTCGGCGCCAGCTACCAGCTGCCCACGCAAAACGTGCCGATCTGCGCGACCGACGTGGACTCCTTCCTCGCGATGTACCCGGAGATCACGGTCGATCCCGGTGAGGTGCGCGCGATGGACCGGATCCAGGACGGCGCCATCGTGGGCATCGATACGATGCGCAGGTACGGCTGGACGGTCGGCCAGCGCGTGACCTTGCAATCCTCGCTGCAACGCAAGGACGGAACGGGCAACTGGACGTTCGACATCCTCGGGACGTTCGTGAACAGCGAGGAGGAGGATAACTCGGAGCTCATCATCGCCCATTACCGCTACATCAACGAGTCGCTGCTCGCGGGGCCCGACACGATCAATCTCGCCGTCGTGCGCATCGACGATCCCGCGCACGCGACTCAAGTTGAGCAGGTGATCGACGCGCAGTACGCGAACTCCCCGAACGAGACACTCACGCAGTCCGAGCAGGAGCTGGTGGAGGCCGACGTGGCAAGCCTCGGGGATCTCGACACCGTCGTCCACCGGATCGTCGCCGCCGCGTTCTTCGTGCTGCTCTTTGCGACCGGCGCGCTGATGATGCAATCGATTCGCGAGCGCACCCCGGAGCTCGCGGTGCTGAAGACGCTCGGATTCTCCGACCGCCTCGTGATGGGGCTGATCCTCGCCGAGACGCTCGTGATCTGCCTCGTCGGTGCCGCGGTGGGCCTGGCGCTCGCCGCGCGAATCCTGCCCGTCGCCCGCAACTTCATCGGCCTCGGCTCGGTGCCGGCGATCGTCGTCGCGATCGGCTTTGCCTGCGCCCTCACGCTCGCGCTCGCCGGCGGCGCCATGGCAGCCTGGCGCGGCCTGCGGCTGCGCGTCGTTGACGCGCTCGCCAATCGCTGAGGAGGCCGGCATGCGCGCCATCCGTCCCGTATTGCTCCTCATCGACACCGCGATCCGCAGCATTCCCGACCGGCTCGGCACCTCGCTCGTCACCGTGATCAGCATCGCGACGGTGATGGGCGTGCTCGTCGCCATGCTCGCGCTCGGGCAGGGGCTCGAGGATTTCGTCCAGGCGGGCGTCCGCGCGGACCAAGCCGTCGTCGTCTCGAGCGGCGCGCAATCGGCCCTCGACAGCTCCCTGCCGAGACCGGACCTCGGGAAGATTCTCGACAAGCCGGGCATCAAGCGCGACGCCGCGGGCAAGCCGCTCGCTTCCGGCGCCGTATTCATGTTCTTCAACGCGGTGAATCGCCGCAACCAGCGCGGCACCGTGAGCCTCTACTCCGTCACCCCGGAATGGCGCACGATGACGCCCGAGGTCCACATCATCGAGGGACGATACTTTCGCCCGGGGCTGCACGAGCTCGTCGTGAGCGACCTGATCCGCCGCCGTTTCAGGCAGTTGGACGTGGGTGACGATGTCCGAGTGCGCGGCACCGACTGGCGGATCGTCGGGGTGTACCAGAGCGCGAGCACTGCGCTCGATGACTCGGTCATCGGGGATGCCGATACGATGCTCGCGGCATTCCCGCATGCGACGTTCAACGCCATCAACGTCGTGCTGCAATCGCCTGCCGCGTTCGCGACGTTCAAGCAGGCCGTGACCGGCGATCCGACGCTCGCGGCGGACGTGAAGACGCAGGCCGAGACGAACGAGGCCATCATCAAGTCGCGCCGCAATCTCCTCGACTTCATCAGCTATTTCATCGGCGGCTTGATGGGGCTCGGCGCCGCCTGCGGCGCGCTCGCGAGCCTTTACGCGGCCGTCGACGCCCGCGCGGTCGAGATCGCGACGTTGCGTGCGATCGGTTTCAGCGCCCTCGCGGTCGTCGTCTCGGTGCTCGCGGAGGGGATGCTGCTCGCGGTTCCGGCGGCTCTGCTCGGCGCCGGCATCGACTGGTCCTTGTTCAACGGCCACGTCGTCGTGGCGCAGCAGATCACCTTCCCGATGGCCGTCACGGCACACCTCGTGCTGGTCAGCCTCTGCTGGGCGCTCGGCATCGCGCTCATCGGCGGCATCCTCCCCTCGATCCGGGCCGCACGCATGCCGGTCGCGACCGCGATCCAGGCGGGCTGAGCCCTCGAGACCCTTCAGCCGCGGCGCGCGCCGGCGAGCTCGGTCCCCGCAGGCGGCTCCGCGCGCGGCAGCGGTGACTCGGCCAGCGCCTCGAGCACGAGGCGCCTCAGCTGCTCGTGCCGGCCTTCGCGGATCATGTCGCGCGGTGAGATCTCGCCGAGCATGGGGTTCACCGCCTTGAACCAGAGCCCCGTCCTCGTCGCGTTGCCCGCGAAGGACTCTGCGACCAGGGTGCAGGTGACGGCGACGTCCGTCAGGCGCTCGGTGAGATCGCGCGGCGCTTTCCGATCGAAGCGTACGGAGGACACCGCGAGCCCCGCGATGCGGGCGACATCCTCCTTCGCGAGGCCGAGGAATCTCACGACGCGCTGGGGCTGGAAGCGGCCGGATTGCCAGAACTGCAAGTAGTCGTGCGAGGGGACCGTGCCGAACAGCGCGGGGCGTGCGCTCATGCTTCCGTTAGGCGTGGAACATACTTTGACCGTATTATATCCATTATTCACCTATTATCAACCACTAATAGACCAATCCTCGCCGCGAGCGGGCCTACTGCCTCCCGCAGTCCACCGCGGCGTCCGTGCCCCTGCTGGCATAATGCCCAGCCGGAGCTCTTCATGCGGCATAGCCGCCCACCCGCTCGAGCCGACATGCCCCGACGCTCGCTCTCGGTTTCGCTCGTCCTCGCGACGGCGGCCCTGCTCGCCGGCGCCTCGCTCGCCGCGCCTCCCGCATCGAGTGCGCCGCCGACTCCGGTGCAGGTGGAGAACGCCTGGATTCCGCAGCCGCCCCCCGGCTCAGAAGTCGCCGCGGCCTACTTCACCCTGCGCAACACCGGCGATGCGCCGATCGTGCTGGTGGGGGTGAGCTCGCCCGTCGCGAGCGAGGCGATGCTTCACCGGACCCTGGTGATGAACGGTGAGTCGATGATGCGCCCGGTCGCGAGCCTCACCGTCGCTCCGGGCCGGTCGATCACCCTCGAGCCGGGGGCGCTGCACGTCATGCTCGACGGGCTGCGCAAGCCGCTGCAGGTCGGGGAGAGCGTGGCCCTCGTGCTCCACTTGGCGAGCGGCGAAGCGATCCACGTGTCCGCGCGAGTGCGGCCGCTCGGCAGCGAGTGAGTGGCGACGGAAGCCCCCGCGATCCGCGAGACCCGTCCGCACCCCGGCTCGGACCACGTCACTCCCTACGACCGTCTCGTCTGGACCGACGATGACGTCGAGCGGCTGCTCGCGAGCGGCGAGCGGCGCCCTGAGCTCGAAGCGTTCTTCGGCCCGGGCGAGTATCGCGAGCTCGCGCGTCTCGCCCGCGCCGCGCACGATGCCGCACCGTCCGCGGGCTCACCGCGTGCGCTCATCGTGCCGGGCATCATGGGCTCGCAGCTCGGACTGCCGCGGCGCGCCCCTCTGCCGCGCGACATCCTCTGGGTGGACCCGGTCGATATCGGCTACGGCCGGCTGACGGAGCTTGCGCTGCCGATTGCTGCCCGTGCCGCCGATGCCACCGTCAGCCCCGGCATGACCGAGTACGGCGTCGTTCTGTACTCGTACCTCAGAATCAAGCTCCACCTGCGCGCCGCGGGGTTCGACGCCGTCTTCCACTGCTACGACTGGCGGTTCGGGGTCGAGCAGCTCGGCCGCGAGCTCGCGCGACGCCTGCAGGCGGAGCCCGCCGCGAAGGTGTCCCTCGTCGGACACAGCCTGGGCGGCCTCGTGAGCCGCGCGGCGCTCGCCTCCCCCGGCGGCGAGAAGGTCGGGCGTCTCGTGCTGCTCGGAAGCCCCAACTACGGCTCATTCGCCGCCGTGCAGGCCCTCAGAGGCACGTACTCGGTGGTGCGCAAGATCGCCCGCCTCGACTCGCGCCACTCGGCGGAGGCGCTCGCGGCCACGATCTTCAGCACCTTTCCGAGCCTCTATCACATGCTCCCGAGGGCGGGACACAGCGGAGCGATCGACCTGCTCGATCCGGCGGCCTGGCCCGGCTCGGGCCCGCAGCCGGTCCCGGCGCTGCTCGAGTCCGCGCGCGCGATCGATCAGGTGCTCGCGCCGCCCGATGAGCGCTGCGCCGCGATCGTCGGCGTCGGGCAGGAGACCGTGACGGCGGTCAATCGGCGCGGCGGCGAGTTCGTCTACACGATCACGCGGCGCGGGGATGGGACGGTGCCGGTCTCCTGCGCGCGTCTCGCGGGCGCCCGCAATTTCCATGCGGTGGTCTCGCACAGCGACCTCACGCGCGACCGCACGGTCGCCGCTGCCGTCGTCGATCTGCTGCGGAGCGGCTCGACCCGGCGGCTGCCCTCCGAGTGGACGAGCGCCAGCATCGCCGAGGCGCAGGTGAGCGATCGGGCCTTAAGCCGCACGCAGGTCGCGAAGGTGGACTGGGCGAGCCTCGCGCCCGATGAGCGCCGGGAGTTCCTGCAGAACCTGAATGAGCCGCCGAAGCTTCGATTGCGCGTGCCTGCGCGATCGCAGCGCCCGCGGCGGCGCGCCCGAAGCGCGCCGCCGCAGCGCCCGGTCAAATGAGCCGTGCGTCCGCTTCCGCGACGCTCGCGGCGCCGGACTGCACGATGCGCGCGAGCGCGAGCGCGCCCGGCAGCCGCTGCTCGGCGTAGAAGCGCGCCGTCTGCAGTTTGGCCGCATAGCGCGCAGGGTCGCCGCCGGCGGCGGTGCTGGTGCGAGCGAGCTTGCCCGCGGCGACCTCCGCGGACCTCGCCATCAGCCAGCCGCCGAGGGTGAGGCCGCACAACTCGAGGTAGGGAACGGCGACGCCCGCCGCACGCGCCGCATCGGAGCCCAGCATTCCGAGGAGCGACTGCGTCGCGTGTCCGAGGAGCGCGACCGCCTCGAGCGCGGCGGATCGCACCGCCGCCGCGGCGGCGTTCGTCGATCTCAGGCCGTCGAGCTCGACTTGCATCTCCTTGAGGAGAGCCGACATCGCGGCGCCTTGGTCGCGACCGAGCTTGCGCCCGAGGAGGTCGTTCGCCTGGATGCCCGTCGTGCCCTCGTAAATCGCGGTGATCCGCGCATCGCGCAGGAACTGCGCCGCGCCGGTCTCCTCGATGTAGCCCATGCCGCCGTGCGCCTGGATCCCCGCGGATGCGGCCTCGATGCCGAGCTCGGTGCACCATCCCTTCACGATGGGAATCAGCAAATCGGCGCGGGCCTGGGCGGCGGCGCGCACCGCTGCGTCGCGGTGATGCGCGGCCGCATCGAGACGGGACGCCGCATACAGCGTGAGGGCGCGCATCGCCTCGACGCCCGACTTCATCCCGAGCAGCATGCGCTTCACGTCGGGGTGATGAATGATCGGGGCGGCGCCCGGGCCGCCCGCGCCCGCCTGCGGCGTCGCGGGGGGCTTGCCCTGCACGCGAGCGCGCGCCCAGTCCGCGGCCTGCTGAAGCGCGCACTCGGCGAACGCATAGCCCTGCAGACCGACCCCGAGCCGGGCGGTATTCATCATGACGAACATGTACTCGAGGCCGCGATTCGCCTCGCCGACGAGATGGCCGATCGCGCCCGCGCGCTCCCCGAACGCCATGACGCACGTCGGGCTCGCGTGGATGCCGAGCTTGTGCTCAATGGAGACGCACCGCACCTCGTTGCGTCTTCCTAAGCTTCCGTCCGGGTTGACGAGCACCTTCGGCACGATGAACAGCGAGATGCCGCGCGTCCCGGGAGGCGCGCCGTCGATGCGTGCGAGCACCATGTGAACGATGTTCTCGGTGTAGTCGTGCTCGCCCCAGGTGATGAAGATCTTCTGGCCAAAGATCCGGTAATGCTCCCCCTCGGGCGTGGCCCGGGTCCGGATGAGCCCGAGGTCCGAGCCGGCTTGCGGCTCGGTGAGCACCATCGTGCCGGTCCACTCGCCGCTCACGAGCTTCGGCAGGTACAGGTCCCGCTGCGCCTGCGAGCCGGTGAGCGCGAGCGCATGAGCGGCGCTGTGGGTGAGCATCGGGCAGAGCTCGAAGGAGAGGTTGGCCGACGCCCAGATCTCCTGGACCGCCGTCGCGAGCATCTGTGGCACGGGCTCACCGCCGTACTGCGGACTTGCGCCGAGCTGCGGCCAGCCCCCCTCGACGAACTGGCGATACGCTGCTTTGAAGCCTGCGGGCGCGGTGACGCCCGCCGCGCTCCAATGAGCGCCTTCCCGGTCGCCGCTCTGGTTGAGCGGCGCGAGCACCGCCTCCGCAAAGCGCGCCGCCTCCGCGAGGACGGTGCTCGCGAGGTCGGCCGAGTAATCCGGGAAATCCCCGCAGCCCGCGAGCGCCTCGGCGCCGAGGAGCTCGTGCAGCACGAATCCGATGTCGTCGAGCGGAGCGCGATACATCGCGTTACGTCCGCGCGAGCGCCGGGACGATGTTCGCCGCGACGAAATCGACGAAGTGCTGCACGCGCGGGTCGGCCGCGAGGATCTCCGGATACACCGCGCGCAGCGCGGCGGCGGGCGGCAGGCTCCACTGCGGCAGCACGAGTCTCAGCTTCCCGGTCGCAAGGCCCTGCCGGCAGAGAAACTCCGGCAGCAGCCCGATGCCGAGACCGGCGGCCGTCGCGGCATGCAGCACCGCCGGATCGTTGACCCGCAGCTTCGCGACGAGGCGCACCTCGGCGCGCTGCGAGCCGCGCGACAGCAGGAGCTTGAGGTCCGCGCTCTCCCCGTCGGGCGTGAGCAGGTCGTGGCGGCCGAGGTCCTCGGGCCGCTGCGGCGCGCCGCGCGCCTCGAGATACGCCGGCGTCGCGCACAGGACGGCGGGGGGCGCGCCGAGCGTGCGCTCGGCGAGGCCCGGACGATCGGGAGCGCTGGTGCAGAGCGCCACGTCGCAGGAATCGAGGCCGCCGGCTTGCAGGGCGACCTCGAGCGGCACCTGCGGGAAGCTCTCGAGGAAGCGCGGCACGAGCGGCGTCAGCAGCACGCGCCCGTAGGTGGGCTCGGCGCCGACCCGGAGCGGCCGTGCGGGCGGGGAGCGCAGCCGGGCGACCTGCGATTGTGCCGTCTCGGTCTCCTCGACCAGTCGCTTCGCATGCGGGTAGGCGATGCGGCCGGCCGCGGTGAGCGAGATCCTGCGCGTCGTGCGCTCGAGCACTCGCACACCGAGCGATCGCTCGAGATCCGCCACGGCGCGGCTGACGGCGGCCTTCGGCACGCCGAGCGCGCGCGCCGCGGCGGAGAAGCCGTTGAGATCGACGACCTTGGCGAGTACGGCGAGCTGAGCCGGCAGCCAGATTAGATTCATGTGCTGTGCAATCGCCCCGTGTAGAGTGCCTATTGTTTCAGTATTGGTCCGTTGATGCCACTCGGAAGCCCGTCGGCCGGCGAGCGCGAGGCGCGCGCGCCGGCGAGGTGGGAGTCCCGGCCGCTCGTGCGATACGATCCGCCTCCGTCATCCCGAGCCACCCGCGAGCCTGCCGTGAAGATCTCGATGTACGCCATGTCGGTCGAGACGTTCGTTCCCACGCTGCGTGCCCTCACCAAGATCCTCGAGAAAGCGGCCCAGCATGCGAGCGCGAGAAAGCTCGATCCCGCCGCGCTCGCCGGGGCGCGGCTCGCGCCGGATATGTATCCGCTCGTCAAGCAGGTGCAGATCGCATGCGACTTCGCCAAGGGCTCGACGGCACGGCTCACCGGCCAGGATCCACCGCGATTCGAGGACAACGAACAGACGCTCGATGAGCTCAAGTCGCGCGTCGCGAAGACCCTCGACTATCTGCAGAGCGTGCGGGCGGGCGCGTTCGAAGGCTCGGAGGACCGCGACGTGAGGCTGCCGATCCCGAACGGCGGCTCCCTCGACTTCAAGGGACTCGCGTACCTCAAGGACTGGGCGCTGCCCAACTTCTACTTCCACGTGGTCACCGCGTACGACATCCTGCGCCACAACGGCGTGGAGATCGGCAAGCGCGATTACCTCGGCACCGCCTGACCGGGCTCGCTGCGGGCGAGCAGCGACTGATGGGGCTTCGCCCGGCCGGCCTCGGTGTGATCGGTCGGAGCGGGCCGGGCGCTCCTTGACATAACGCGGGCGTCGGCCGCTCGCGGACCTCGCCTGCTCATCGGCTCAAACGCGAGCAGGGTCACGGCGGCGGCAGGACAGTCCTGTCACGCTTGATCGCGCTTCGGGGGCCGAATTGTCCACGCCCAATCTCATACCGGAGGCGCCGGCCGTCGAGCCGGCCTCTCCGCCCGCGATATCGGAATCGCTCGGATGGCAGCTACGCGCCGCGCTGCCGCCTCTGCGCCTGCATTCCGTCTCCCTGTACGACACCGAGGGCGAGGTGCTCTGGCTCTCCGAGGGAGCTCTCGGTCCCGACGAGCAAAGCTTCGTGGTCGAGGCGTTGAGCGAGCTGAAGGACCAGCCGTCGCAGGCGCACCGCGAAACCGACTTCCACGACGGGCGCGGCGCGGTGTTCCTCGCCGTGCGCGCGGCGCGGGCCGAGCTCGCCGGTCTCGTCATGATCCTCGTGGATGCGAAGGCCCTGGCTGCGGGCGGCCTCGCGGATCGAGTCTTCACCTCCCAGGTCGAGGACATCCTGCGGCGGCTCGCGATCAGCCTCCTTCCTCCATCGAAGGCGGCGCCGGCTCCCGCGGCCGCCGTGCCCGCAGCGAGTGCCGCACCCGCGGCGGCTACCGCGCCGCAGAGCCGTCCTCGCGCCGACTCGACCGGAACGATCAGCCTCGAGATCCTGGCGCCGAAGGAGATCGATGACATTCTGACGTTCGAGCTCGCGCATGAGGCCGTGACCCCGAGCGCCACCCCGCCCTCGAGCGCCACCGTGGCCCAGACCGCCGAGCCGCCTCGATTCGCGGCTGCCGAATCGTCCCCGGAGCCGCTGCCGAAGTCGCCCGCAGTCGTCCTCGCCGAGCCGTCGCGGACCACGCCATCCGAGCCTGCCGAGCCGCCCCACGAGCCGCCCCATGAGCCAGCCCACGAGCCGGCCCGTGAGCCGGACCTTAGCGTGCAGGAGCTGACGAAGCTGCGGCCGGGCGGCCGCATGCGCCGCTTCCAGGTCCTCTCGCGCGCGCCGGCCTCGGCTGCGGCACCAGCGGCTGCGGCGCTCACCGGCGCCACCTTCTGCGGAGTCCTCAACGCCTCGGCCGAGGCGGCCCGCACGCTCGTCGCCGCACTCAAGGAGCTCACGGCGTGGCTCGCCGCGAATCCTCATCTCACCGAGCGCGTCCCGCTCACCTTCGCGCTCGCCGTATCCGCCCTCGCCCTGGAAGCGGAGGACCTGCCCGACCTCGTCGCCGGCTCTCTGCGCGACACGGCGGTAGGCCTCGATGGCATCGGCTTTCAGATCGAGGAGTCCCTCTACGTGCGCCACCGCGCGCGCGCCGAGCGCTTCGTCCGCACCGTCGAGCAGCTCGGCACCTTCCTCGTGATCGATGACTTCACGTTCGATTCCGGGGCGCTCGAGCTGCTGAGATCGAAGGCGCTGCGGCTGGTGAAGATCGACCCCGCGCTCGTCGTCGCGGCGCTGCGCGACAAGCTCGCGCAGGCGCGCATCGTCGCGATCTCGCAGGCGGCGCGGGTGCTCGGCGTGCACTGCGCGGCGAAGCGCGTCGATGGAGAGGCGACGCGGCGGTGGCTCGCCGCCGCCGGCTTCGATTTCGCGGAAGGCCCGATGTTTGATGCGCCCGTGAGCCTCGCATCGCTCGCCGTCGAGCTAGCCGAGCCGAAATAATCGGCGCTAAGCTTGCGCGATGAGGCAGTCCTCGCGCGCGGCGGACGTGGCCGTGCTCGGCGCCGGCGCCGCGGGACTGAGCGCCGCACGAGCCCTCGCCGACTCCGGCCGCTCGGTGCTGATTCTCGAGGCTCGCGATCGCATCGGCGGGAGGATCTTGACGGTCGCCGATCCGGCGCTCGCCTTTCCTGTCGAGCTCGGCGCCGAGTTCATCCACGGCAGCGCTCCCGCGACCTGCGAGCTGCTGCGGCGAGCGGGCGCAAGCGCCCTCGATACGGCCGGAAGCCGCTGGATGATGCGCGACGGCCGGCTGAGCCCCCGCGGGAATGCGTTCGGTGACGTCGACAGGCTGATGCAACGGGTCGCATCTCTCGGCGAGGAGGATCTCTCCGTCGAGGACTTTCTCGCCCGCCACGCAAGCGATCCCACGCTGCGGGCGGCCTGTGCGTCGGCGCGGATGATGGTCGAGGGATTTGACGCCGCCGATCCGCGGCGCGCGAGCGTGCGGGCCATCGCGCGCGAGTGGAGCGCCATGGACGGCGCACAGCGCCGGCCCGCGTCGGGCTACGGCGCGCTCATGGCGCAGCTCGCGCACTCGCTCGAGGGCGCCGACACCTTTCTGCGGCTGCAGACCGTCGTCGAGTCCGTGGACTGGACCGGCGAGGAGGTGCGGATCGAGGCGTCCTCGCCCGCGGGACCTGTTCGCGCCGCCGCCCGCTGCGCGCTCGTCACGTTGCCGCTCGGCGTGCTGCAGCGGCCGCCCGGCGCTCCCGGCGCCGTGCGCTTCACGCCGCCGCTCGATGAGAAGGCGAAGGCCCTCGGCGCCCTCGCGCCGGGTCCGGTGGTCAAGGTGCTCCTGCGCTTTCGCCGGCCGTTCTGGCAGGCGCTCGCGGGCGGGCGATTCGAGGACGCGGGATTCGTCCATGCGCCCGAGGCTCCATTCCCGACCCTGTGGACGCCGCTGCCCGCCCGCGCGCCGCTCCTGACCGCATGGGCCGGCGGTCCCCGCGCCCGGCGCCTCGAGGGCGCAGCGCTCTCGGAAGTCGTCGAGCACGCCCTTCAGTCCGTGCAGAGCGCATTCGGCGTTGGAGCGGACGTGCGCGACGAGCTCGCCGCCTCGTACGTCCACGACTGGCAGCAGGATCCATACGCTCGGGGCGCCTACAGCTACGTCACGGTGGGAGGGCTCGGCGCGCCCGAGGCCCTCGCCCGCCCGCTCCGCGACCGCCTGTTCTTCGCCGGCGAGGCGGCGAGCGCGTCCGAGATGGGAACCGTCGAGGCGGCCCTCAAGAGCGGGCAGCGCGCGGCAGGCGAGATCCTCGAGAGATTGCGCAATGCGAAGCAGTTCGCAGTTTGAGCCGAGTGGCGAGATCTGTGAGCCAGCACGCAGGTGCGAAGCTCGCCGCGCTGCAGGATAGCGGCACCCCGGCGAGCGAGGCCGGACCGAAAGCGCACCCTTCGATGCCCTTGAGACGGGTGATGGACAAACCGCACGATTCGCCCGGACGCTGCGCGCAGCGGCCGCGAGGGCTCCCGTGGGCAGTGATCGGCTTGCGGCCGGAGTGGCGAACCGCGTTTTTGCGACGGACCCTTGCGGATGAGCGGCGCAAGCCGCTCCTCCTCGCGCCGAAGGCGCGCAGGCTCGATCCGTCCACGGAACCGAAACTATGGAAGCTGCCTCTCGCCCTCAATTCGAGCCTCTGACGCCCGATCCCGTCCCGAACGAGCCCGACTCCGCACGCCCCAGTCCGAGACCGCCCGCCCGCGAGGCGCCGGCGACCGTCGCTTCGCTTGCGACGGCGGCACCGAGCGCGGCGGTCCCGCCGAGCGCACCGGCGACGCAGGCGCCGGTCGCCCCCGCCATGGACCGCGATTTCATTGCGCGCAACCAGATCGTCGAGCGCTACCTGTCCGGCAAGCTCCCCGTCAAGGGGGCGACGGAGTTTGAGCGCTTCTGCAAGGAGCATCCCGAGCTGCTCGATGAGATCGGCCTGCCGGACCGCGTGAATGCCGGGCTGCGGCTGCTCGAGGCGAGCGGCAAGCCCGAGCCGTGGCAGGAGCCGCCGCCGCGATTCTGGCACAACCCGCTGCTGCCGATCGGTCTCGGCGTCGCCGTGCTGATCCTGCTCCTCACGGCCGTCGGCCTCGCGCGCGGCCGCGCCGCGCAGGGCCGCACCATCGCGGCGCTCAACGAGCAGATCGCCGAGCAGCCGCTCGAGCCCGCGACGAGCACCCGGACCATCCGCGTGCTGCCGAGCCGCGAGGGCGCCTCGTCCTCGCCGGCGGTGGTGATCGGCGGCGAGGAGGCGCAACTCGCCGATCTGCTGCTCGACCTCAGCCGCTCGCCCTATCAGGAATATCGCGTCACGATCGACCGGATCGATCAGGGCCGCGTCGCGATCATCAACCATCTCGCGAAGGACTCGAACGGCTACCTGCGCATGGCGATCAACAGCTCCGCGCTCGGGCCGGGCAACTATCAGTTCACCATCGAGGGGCTCACCTGGCGCGGGGATCCGGTGCCCGACTCGTGGGTCGCGATCGGGATCGCGCACTGACCGCGGGCGCTCACCGGGAGAGGTGACCGCGGGCGGCCGCCGCGCGCCGCGCCGTCTCAGCCGGCGCGAAGCGTGGCGAGCGGCGGCTGCGCGACCGCCGCTCGCGTCGCGAGCCACCCGCTTGCCCCGACCAGCACGGCTCCGCCCGCGAGCCCGACGAGGAACACGGTCGGATCGAGCGCGTACGGCACCTGCAGGATGCGCGCGGCGACGAACGCTCCGGCGAGCGATGCGCCCCCGGCTGCGAGGAGGCCCGCGAGCAGCCCGACCGTCGCGAACTCCGCGAGCACGCCCTGCAGCACCGTGCCCGCGCTCGCCCCGAGCGTCCGCAGCATCGCGCTCTCGTAGCGGCGCTCGTCGCGGCTCGCCTGCACGGCGGCGAGCAGCACGGTGAGCCCCGCGAAGAGCGTGAAGGCGAACACGCTCTGCACGGCGAGGATCGCCTTGTCGATGAGCGAGCGGACCTGCTCGAGCAGGTCGTCCACGTCGAAGATCGACACGCTCGGGAAGCGGCGCGCGAGCTCGGCGAGCGCCGCGCCCTGCGCGGGATGGAAGTACGCGCTCGTGAGGTACGTGCCCGCCGCCGCGTCGAGCACTCCGGGGGCGAACACGATGAAGAAGTTCGGCTGGAAGCTGTCCCACTTGACCTCGCGAAGATTGGCGACGGTCACGGTGAAGGGCTCGCCGCCGACATCAAAGGTGAGCCGGTCCCCGATGCGCAGTCCGAGGGACCGCTGGAACTCCGTCGCGAGCGATACGAGCGGCTTGCCCTCATCCTGCGCCGTCCACCATCGTCCGGCGACGACGCGGTTGCTCGCGCCGAGCGTCGCCGTCCAGGTGAGGTTCTGCTCGCGATCCGCAAACCCCGGTCCCTCGCCCCGGCGGAACGCGCGGCGCTCGACCGGCAGGCCGTTGATCTCGGTCAGTCGCCCGCGCAGCATCGGGAGCATGCGCGAGAGCTTCGCGCCCCGGGCCTCGAGGAACTCGACGAAGGCGTCGCGGTCGGCGGGCGGAATGTTGATGAAGAAGTAATTCGGCGCGTCGGCGGGCAGCGTCCGGCGCCAGTCGCTCTCGAGATCCCCGCGCACGAGCCCGAGCAGCAGCAGCGCCATCAGTCCGGTGCCGAAGGCGACGATCTGCACGAGGCTGTCCGCGCGGCGCCGGCTGAGGTTCGCGATGCCGTAGCGCCAGGCGACGCCCACGCGCCCGCGCAGCCGTCCGGCCGCGAGCACGAGCGCGAGGCCCGCCGCGACCAGCACCAGCGTGAACCCGCTCAAGCCGAGGAGCGCATCGCGGACCAGCCCGAGGTCCCGCACCGCCCAGTAGAGGAGGGCGATCACGGCGGCGGCCGCGGGACCGAAGGCGAGCAGCACGAGCAGCGGCGGGGGCCCCACGTCGCGCCGCAGGACGCGCAGCGGCGGCACGCGCGAGAGCTGCAGGAGGGGGGGCAGCGCGAACCCCGCGAGCACCGCGAGTGCCGCGAGGAATCCCATGCCGAGCGGCGCGAGGTCGGCGGGCGGCAGCTCGGCGTTGATCAGTCCCCGCAGGACGTGCAGCAGCCACTGCTCGGCGGCGAAGCCGATCGCCGAGCCGGCGAGCGCCGCGGCCACCGCGACCAGCAGGAGCTCGATGAGGCTCACGCTCAGCGTGAGCGCCCGCGTCGCCCCGAGGGTCTTCATCAGCGCGACGGAATCGAGGTGCTGGCGCACGTACTGCCGCGCGGACATCGCGACCGCGATCGAGCACAGCAGCACGCTCGCGAGGCTCGCGAGCTCGAGGAACCGGCCCGCCCGGTCCACCGCGTTCTCGATCTGCGGGCTCGCCTCGGCGATGTCGCGCAGCCCCTCCCCGGGCCTGCGGTGCGCGGCGAGCCACTGGCGGAAGTCCTCGATGCGCGCCCGGTCCGCGGCGAACAAGGCGGCGTAGGTCACGCGGCTTCCCGGCAGGATGAGCCCGGTGGCGGGCAGGTCGTCCGCGTTGAGGACGATACTCGGGGCGAGCTCGGTGAAGTCCCCGCCCTGGTCGGGCCGCGAGATGAGCACGCGCGTCACGCGGAAGTTCGCCGCGCCGATCGAGAGCGTCGAGCCGAGCGCACCTCCGAGCGTCGCGAGCAGCTTCGAGCTCGGCCATGCCTCACCGCGCCCGGGGATGCCGCTCGCCGGCGAGCCGACCGCGAAGGGCTCGCGCGCGACCTTGAGCGTCCCCCGCAGCGGGTAACCCGCGGAGACGGCCTCGAGATCGGAGAGCTCGCTGCGATCGCCGAGGAACACGACGCTCAGCATCGAGACCGTGCGCGCGGAGCGCACCCCGCGGCGCGCCGCCTCCTGAAAGTCCGCCGGGCCGATGGGCTCGGTGGACCGCAGCCGCAAGTCGGCCGCGAGCACTTGAGTGGCCTGCTCGGCGACGGCGCTCGCCACGCGCTCCACCAGGAAGCCGACGCCGGTCAGCGCCGCGACGGCGGTCGTGAGGGCGAGAAGCAGGACGCCGAGCGCTCCGGAGCGCCACTCGCGCGCGAAGCCGCGCAGTGCGAGCGCTAAGGCGCGCACCCGAGGACTCCCGCATCGCGGCCGCTCGCGCCGCGCCTCATGTCATCACCCGCCCCGCATCCATGTGCAGGATGCGCCCGCAGCGCGCGGCGAGGCTGCGCTCGTGGGTGACGAGCACGAGCGTCGTGCGCGACTGCTCGTTGAGACCGAAGAGCAGCTCCGCCACCTGCCCGCCGGTCACCGTGTCGAGATTGCCGGTCGGCTCGTCCGCGAACAGCACGGCGGGCCGCGTGACGAACGCGCGCGCGAGCGCAACGCGCTGCTGCTCGCCACCGGAGAGCTGCCGCGGATAATGCCCGGTGCGCGCCGCGAGGCCGACGCGCTCGAGCGCCTCGAGCGCCGCGCGGCGCGCATCGGAGCGCCCGGCGAGCTCGAGCGGCAGGATCACGTTCTCGAGCGCCGTGAGCGCCGGGATGAGGTGGAAGGCCTGGAACACGAAGCCGACGCGCTGCGCGCGCAGCCGCGCGCGCCCATCCTCGTCGAGGCGCGTCAGATCCTCGCCGGCGAGCCAGACCCCTCCGGAGGTCGGGGTATCGAGCCCCGCGAGCAGGGCGAGCAGCGTCGACTTGCCCGCGCCCGAGGGGCCGACGATCGCAACCGACTCGCCGGCCCCGATCTCGATCGACACGTCGCGCACGATGGTCAGCTTCCCCTCCGGGCTGCTAACCTCCTTGCAGAGGTTCGCGGCCTTGAGAACGTTCTCGCGAGTGGCGAGCGCCCGGGCGCTCGCAACGGGTTTGCTGCTCATCGGGCTCCAGGTGCTCATCGGGCCGCGGGGCGCCGCCGCGCCCGCTCGCACCATCCTGGTGTTCGGCGACAGCCTCAGCGCGGCCTACGGACTCGCGCCCGAGCGGGGCTGGGTCGCCTTGCTCAACAGACGGTTGCAGGCTCAAGGGTACGGGTACGCCATCGTGAATGCCAGCATCAGCGGCGAGACGACGAGCGGAGGGCTGCAGCGCTTGCCGCGCGCGCTGCGCCTGCATCGACCGGCGGTCGTGATCCTCGAGCTCGGCGCGAACGACGGCTTGCGCGGCCTGCCCGTCGAGGGCATCCGGGATCGCCTCGCCGACATGATCCGGCTCGCCGATCGGGCGGGCGCCAAGGTGCTGCTGCTCGGCATTCGACTGCCGCCGAATTACGGCCCGCGATACGGGGATCCGTTCGCCGCGCTCTACGGGCAGCTCTCCGGCGAGCTGCACGTTCCGCTCGTGCCCTTTCTGCTCGAGCGCGTCGCGCTGCAACCCGATCTCATGCAGGCGGACGGCCTGCATCCGAACGCCGCAGGCGAGGGGCCCGTGCTCGACACGGTGTGGCCTCACCTGACGCCGCTGCTGCACTGAAGGCCCCCGCTGCAGGAGACTCGGCGCCGAGGGGCCGCACATGCAAAAGATCTGGCTCGCAGCCTATCCCCCCGGGGTCCCCGCCGAGATCGACCCGGCGGCCCTGCGCTCGGTGAAGGATCTCGCCGAGCAGAGCTTCGCGCAGTTCGCCGCGCGCGCGGCCTTCAGCCAGATGGGCCGCTCGATGAGCTACCGCGAGCTCGGCGAGCGCTCCCGCGCGTTCGCCGCCTGGCTGCAGCAGCGCTCGGGCCTTGCGCGCGGGGATCGCTTCGCGGTCATGCTGCCCAACATCCTGCAGTACCCGATCGCGGCGCTCGGCGCGCTGCGCGCGGGACTCACCGTCGTCAACACCAATCCGCTCTACACGGCCCGCGAGCTCGAGCACCAGCTCAATGACTGCGGCGCCACGGCGATCCTCGTTCTCGAGAACTTCGCGCACGTCGTCGCGGAGGTGCTCCCGCGGACCCGCGTGCGCCGAGTGCTCGTCACCGCCGTCGGCGACTGGCTCGGGGCGCCGAAGTCGTGGATCGTCAATTACGTCGTCCGCCACAAGCGCAAGCAGGTTCCCGCCTGGCGCATCGAGGGCGCGCTCGATTTCGCGGCCACCGTGCGCGCGGGGCGCGGGCTCGCGCTCGATCCGGTCGAGCTCGGCCACGACGACGTGGCGTTCCTCCAGTACACGGGCGGCACGACCGGCGTCGCGAAGGGCGCCGTGCTCACGCATGGGAACATTTGCGCCAACGTCCTGCAGGCGGAAGCCTGGATCCGCCCCTTCCTCGAGGCGCGCGCGGGAGCTCCAGGCGCGCGCCCCATCGAGCCCGGCGTGGTCGTCACGCCGATCCCGCTCTATCACATCTTCGCCCTCACCGCGAACTGCCTGGTGTTCCTGCGGCTCGGCTGGCACAACGTCCTCATCCCCAATCCGCGGGATCTCGCGGGATTCCTGGCGGAGCTCGGCAGGACGCCGTTCGCCTGCCTCACGGGCGTCAACACGCTCTTCAACGCGCTGCTCAACCTCAGCGGATTCGCGCGGCTCGACTTCAGTCATCTGAAGATCACGCTCGGCGGAGGCATGGCCGTGCAGGCCTCGGTCGCCGAGCGCTGGCGGAAGGTGACGGGGCATCCGATCTGCCAGGCGTGGGGCCTCACCGAGACCTCCCCCGGGGTGTGCATCAATCCGCCGCTCGCGGAGTTCAACGGCTCGGTCGGCCTGCCGATCCCATCGACCGAGGTCGGCATCAAGGACGACGCCGGGCGCGACGTGCCGCTCGGCGAGACGGGCGAGATCTGCGTGCGCGGCCCGCAGGTCATGCGCGGCTACTGGAACCGGCCCGATGAGACCGCGAAGGTGATGCTCCCCGGGGGATGGCTGCGCACGGGCGACATCGGCCGCATGGACGAGCGCGGCTACGTCTACATCCAGGACCGCAAGAAGGACATGATCCTCGTCTCCGGGTTCAACGTGTACCCGAACGAGGTGGAGGAGGTCGCCGCGACGCACCCCGGCATTCTCGAGGTTGCGGCCGTCGCGCAGCCGGATGCGCACTCCGGCGAGGCGGTGGCGCTGTTCGTCGTGAGGAAGGACCCCGCCCTCACGGAGCGGGACGTGATCGAGTTCTGCCGCAAGTCGCTCACCGGCTACAAGGTGCCGAGGCACGTGTACTTCAGGAGCGAGCTGCCGAAGACGAACGTCGGGAAGATCTTGCGACGGTCGCTGCGGGACGAGGTGGCGCGGCGCTGAGGCAGGGGCTCGCTAGCGCGTCTTGGGCGGCCCCGCATGACGCTCGGGGTGCCTCTCGTCGCGGCACACCGCGAACACCGCCGCGCCGAGGGAGAGCTCCTCCTTGGCTCCTTCGCCGGATCCTTCGCGGCCGCGCTCGGCGCGATGCGCCTCGAGGAACGACTCGATCTGCTCGATCAGCGCATCCGCGCGCCGTCCCACCTGCGCGCGAAACAGCGGCAGACCCCTCGCATCGGCCCGCAGCGCGAGCGCGCGGACCGGCAGCTGCTCGTGCGCCGCAGAGGCGAGATTGTGCTCGAGAGTCGCCATCAGGTCGCCCGCGACCTCGCCGGCGGCGCGGAGCGAGTCTGCGCTCGCGCCGCCGGTGCCGAGCGAGCGGCGCACGGCGCGCACCTTGCTCGAGCCGGTGCGCTTCACCGCGCCCGTGCGCTCGAGCTCGGCGAGGATCGTCTGGTGGTAGACGCCGCCGCTGTAGCGCTGCGCGAGCTGCTGGAAGCTCACGCGCGCGCCGAGGATCGGCAGCACGGCCGGGCCGCCGGAGCGAGTCTGGAAATCCACATCGTCGTACCACCCGTTCAGCACGCGCGCCGCGCGATGCAGCTGCGTGCCGCTGCGGGGCTCGAAGTCATCGCCCTGCGGCGCCGAGAGGATCGCCGCGAGCGCGGTGCGGTTGATGCCCGTGATGACGGCGAGCCGGGAATTCGTCGCGCGCCCGCCCGCGCGCTCGAGGTACTCGAGGCCGGCGCGCGCGTAAACGGCGTCCACGATCGACTTGAACTCGCCCGCGCTGATCCCGAAGCGAACGAGGATCCTGACGAGCGGGTAGAGGATCCGCCTGCAGAGAAAAACGAGCGCTGAGCGAAATTCAGATTGCATAGCGAAATGCTCGGGCGAGCCGCGAAATCCGCTGCCGCGTACGCCTCCCTGGCCCCCGGCCGGATATTGCAACGGGTCGGTGGCTGTGCGATTTTTCCACCAAACCGAAGTATAGCACCGCCGGCGCGCGAGCCGGCGCGGCGCGCTTCGGATGGTCCGAGAACGCGAGGGCAAGATTCCCCGGGGAGCACTCGCCATGGAATACATGAGAGGACCTGCACGGCCGCAATCGCGGCGCGCCGCCTTCAAGCTCCTGCGCGTCATCGTCCACCTCCTCAGGGCCTCCGGCATTCCCGAGCGGGCGCTGCGCTCGATGAGCGAGCGATTCTATCGCCAGTACGCCCGCACGCCCGCTCGAGGCATCTGGCTCGACTGCGCGCGATTCTTGCAGCTCGCGCAGGCCTTGGGCGTGTGGGCGCGGGATCCGGAGTTCATCGACGAGACCGGATCGCCGATGAGATTGCGGTGCGCAGGCGGCCTGCATCCGGGACCGGGCTCGTTCCCCTACCTGCTGAAGAAGGCGGGCGTCGCGATCGGCGCGCGCAGCGCCCTCGCGCAGCTGCAGGCGTTCGGCTCGATCCGGCGATGCGACCGCGGGCAGCGCGTGCGCCTGGTCTCGGACGTGCTGCGCGGTGTGATGGGCGACCGTTTCCTCGCCGGGCCGATGCTCGATTCGATCCGGCGGTGCGCCGAGACCGTCGAGTACAACGTCTGCGGGAAACCCGCCGCCGCGGACGGCCTGATGCATCGCTGGACCGGCTGCGCCGCGCTCGATGCCCGCCGGCTCGATGAGGTGCAGCGCTTCGTGCGGTCGAACGGGCAGCAGTTCCTCGACGCCGTGGGCGAGAAGTTCCACTCCTGCGCGGGCCGGGCAGCGCGCAAGCGGCTGTGCTACGGGGTCGGGCTTTACGTGTACGTGGACCGCGCCGGGAAGCTCTCCGGCCGAGCCTCGCGGGAGCGCTGCGCGAGCGCGTAGCGGCCGCGCGCTCAGGTTCTCTCGGCGGGGTCGAACAGCCTGCCGTACTCGAGGATCGCGTATCGGTCCGTCATGCCCGCCACGTAGTCGGCCACCGCGCGCGCGCGCCCGGCCGCCCCGTGCGCCCGCTCGGCCTCGCGCGCCGCATCGCGGTGCGTCTCCGGCATGAGGTCCACGCGCTCGAGGAACGCCGTGAACAGCTGCTCGAGAACCCGGTGCGCCTTGGCGGTCATGCGCAGCACCCGGTGATGGCGGTAGACGCGCTCGCGCAGGAACGCCTTGAGCTCGAGGTGCTCCTCGAGCACGGCCGCGCCGAACCCGACGAGCGGCTTCGACCGCTTGCGCACCTCCTCGCTCGAGGCCGGCCGCGCTTCCTGCAGGCGCTCGCGGGTGGTGAGAATGAGGTCGCTCACGACGAGGTTGATCATGCGGCGAATCGTCTCGTGAACGGCCTTGCGGTCGTTCAGGCCCGGATACTGCTCGAGCAGCGCCGCGTGCTCGCGCCCGAAGAGGCGCACCTCGAGCAAGTCGCGCACCTCGATCAGGCCGGCGCGCAGGCCGTCGTCCACGTCGTGATGGTTGTAGGCGATCTCATCGGCGAGGTTCGCGATCTGCGCCTCGAGGCCGGGCTGCTCGCGGCGGATGAAGCGCTCCCCCACGTCGCCGAGCCGGCGCGCGTTGCGCAGCGAGCAGTGCTTGAGAATGCCCTCGCGGCACTCAAAGGTGAGATTGAGCCCGCGAAAGTCGGCGTAGCGGTCCTCGAGCTCATCGACCACCCGCAGGGACTGCAGGTTGTGCTCGAAGCCCCCGTAGGGGCGCATGCAGTGGTTCAGGGCATCCTGGCCCGCGTGCCCGAACGGGGTATGCCCGAGGTCGTGCGCGAGGCTGATGGCTTCCGTCAGCGGCTCGTTGAGGCGCAGCGCGAGCGCGATGGAGCGCGCGATCTGCGCGACCTCCATCGAGTGCGTGAGGCGCGTCCGGTAATGGTCCCCCTCGTGGTTCACGAAGACTTGCGTCTTGTACACCAGGCGGCGAAACGCGTTGGAGTGGATGATGCGGTCGCGGTCGCGCTGGTACTCGCCGCGAAAGTCGGGCCGCGGCTCGGGATACCGGCGCCCGCGGGAGAGCTCCTCCCGCGCGGCGTAGGGCGCAAGGCCGCCGCGCACGCGCGTCGAGCCGCGCAGGCGCGTGGCGCGGCTCACCGAACGCCTCGACGCGCCGCCTCGCCGCTCACCCGTGGTACGCCTCGACCGTCGCGCGCAGGGCGCCGTCCGGATAATCCCCGGTGAGGTAGGCCGTCCCGATGCCCCGCAGCAGCACGAGGCGGATACGTCCGGCCTTGACCTTCTTGTCGATTCTCATGTGCTCCAGCACGGCATCGGCGGGCACTTCCCGCGCGGCAGTGGGCAGTCCCGCGCGCTCGAGCAGCGCTCGCACGCGTTGCACCTCCTCGGGCCGCATCGTGCCGCACTCCCGCGACAGGGAGGCGGCCATCAGCAGGCCCGCGCCGATGGCCTCGCCGTGCAGCCAGCCGGAATACCCGGTCGCCGACTCGATGGCATGGCCGAAGGTGTGCCCGAGATTGAGCAGAGCGCGCTCGCCCTGCTCGCGCTCGTCGCGACCGACGATCTCGGCCTTGATCTCGCACGAGCGGCGGATCGCATGCGCGAGCGCTTGCGGCTCGCGGTGGAGCAGGCGCTCCATATTCGCCTCGAGCCACGCGTAGAACGCCGCGTCGCGGATCAGGCCGTACTTGATGACCTCCGCGAGCCCCGCGCGCAGCTCGCGCGGTGGCAGCGTGTCGAGCGTGCGGACGTCGGTGAGCACGGCGACCGGCTGGTGAAACGCGCCGATGAGATTCTTCCCGCCCGGGTGATTGACGCCGGTCTTGCCGCCGACCGAGGAGTCCACCTGCGCGAGGAGAGTCGTCGGCGCCTGCACGTATTGGACGCCCCTCTGGTAGCAGGCCGCGGCAAACCCCGCCACGTCGCCGACGACGCCGCCGCCGAGCGCGACGACGGTGCAATCGCGGCCGAATCGGTTGGCGACGAGCACATCGACGATGCGCGCGACGCTGGCGAGGGTCTTGTGCGACTCGCCGTCGGGGAGAATCACTTGCACGACGCGGCGCTCACCGAGCGCGCCTGCGAGCAGCTCCGCGTACAGGGGCGCAACGACCGTGTTGCTGACGAGCAGCACGTCGCGGCCGGGCACGTGCCGGTCGAGCAGCGCCGGCTCCCCGAGGAGCCCGGCACCGATCAGGATCGGGTAGCTTCGATCTTCGAGCTCGACGGTCAGGCTGTCCACGGCTGCTGCGGCGGGCGGGGCGCCTCACGTCCCGGCCGGCCTCCTATCGGATGGGCGCAGTATACGGCGGCTGACTCGCCTTGAGCCCGCGGACGATCTCCTCCGCGACGCTCTGGACCTTGCGGCCGTCCGTCGTGACGGTGAGGTCGGCGACTCCGAGGTACAGGGACGCGCGCTCCTGCATCAGCTCGGCGAGCTTCGCCTCCGGATCCACGTTCGCGAGCAGCGGGCGATGCCGGGCGTGGCGGACCCGGTGCGCCTGCTGCTCGATGGAGGCCTGCAGGTAGACGACGCAGCCCCGCTCCGCGAGGCAGCGCCGGTTCTCGGCGAGCAGCACCGCGCCCCCTCCGGTCGCGAGCACGATGGGCTCGAGCTGCGTCAAGGTCTCGAGCGCCTCGCGCTCGCGTTGGCGAAAGCCCGCCTCGCCTTCCTTCTCGAAGATGTACGGGATATCGACGCCGGTGCGGCGCTCGATCTCCGCGTCGCTGTCGTAGAACGGCGCATCGAGCAGGCGCGCGAGCTGCCGGCCCACGGCCGACTTGCCGGAGCCCATGGGACCCACGAGGAAGACATTGCGCTTGCCGAGCATGCGTGCGGAAGCATACCGCATGGCCCCGCGCGCGCGATCGAGCCGGCGGCCGCGCGGGCCGGCCGGTCCGCGGCCGCTCAGCCGCTCAGCCGCTCAGCCGCTCAGCCGCTCAGTAGACCGTCACGCCCTCGTGCACGATCTTCGGCGTCACGAAGATCAGGAGCTCGTCCTTGTCGTTCGTCCGGGTGGTCTGCTTGAACAGGTGCCCGAGCACGGGAATGTCGCCGAGGACCGGGATCTTCGTCTCCTGCACGCGGTGCGTCGTCTGCAGGATGCCGCCGAGCACGACCGTCTGGCCGTCGTTCACCACGACCTGGTCGGTGACCTCCTGGGTATTGATCGCCGGCACGTTGACGCCGCCCGACTCGACGACCACCGTTCCCACGCTGTCGTCCTTCACGTCGAGATCGAGGATGATGCGGTTGTCCGGCGTGATCTGCGGTGTCACGGTGAGCGAGAGCACCGCCTGCTCGAACTGGACGGTCGTCGCGCCGGAGGATGCCGACTCCTGGTACGGAATCTCGACGCCCTGGAGGATCACGGCCTTCTTCTGGTTCGCCGTGACGACCCGCGGCGCGGAGACGATGTCCGCGCGCGTCTCGAGCTGCGCGGCGGAGAGCTCGAGGTCGACCAGGTAGTCCGAGCCGAGCACGCCAAAGGAGATGCTGCCGGCCTGATCGGGCGTCGGCAGGTTCACGTTGTAGCGGTTCGTCGCGTTGGTCCCCGTCGGAATGGTGGCGGGGAACTGCTGCCCGGAGATCGTCGAGGAGAGAATCTCGTCCGTGCCCGCGGCCGTCCCGCTCGTCGTGATGAGGCCGCCCGGGCCGTTCTGCGTCGCCCCCGTCAGGCCGAGAACCGTGCCGAGCTCGCGCTCGAAGTCATCGTTGACGATGACCACGCGGGCCTCGATGAGCACCTGGCGGATCGGAATGTCGAGCGCCGCGACCATCCGGCGGATGTCGGCAAGGCGCTCCGGCGTGTCCTGCAGCAGCAGCGTGTTCGTGCGCGCATCGACCGACACGCTGCCGCGCGCCGAGAGCATCGAGCTCGTGCGGGACTTGATGAGCGCGGCGAGGTCGGCGGCCTTCGCGTAGTTCACCTGCAGGAACTCGGTCTGCACCGCCTCGAGCTCCTGCACGTCCTTGCTCGCGGCGAGCTCCTCCTTCTCGCGCGCGGCCAGCTCGTCCGCCGGCGCGACGATGATGACGTTGCCCTCCTGGCGCTTGCCGAGACCCTTGGTCTGCAGCACGATGTCGAGCGCCTGATCCCAGGGCACGTTCTGCAGGCGCAGCGTCACGGTGCCCTTCACCGAGTCGCTCACCACGATGTTCTGGCCGCTCGTGTCGGCGAGCAGCTGCAGCACGGTGCGCGTGTCGATGTCCTGGAAGTTGAGCGTGATGCGCTCGCCGGTGTACTGGCGCCGCGCCTCGCCCGTCGAGGCGGCCGCCTGGCGCTGCGGCTGCACCTCGACGACGTACTGGGTGTCGGACTGGTACGCGAGCTGCTCGTACTCGCCCGTCGCGTTGATCACGATCTCCGTGTTGCCGCCCGATTGGGTCACATCGAAGCCCGTGACGGGCGTGCCGAAGTCGGTCGCGTCGTAGCGGCGCGCATACGCGGCGGGCACCTCGGTGTCCGCGAAGTCCACGACGATCTGATCGCCGAGCTGGCGCAGGTTGATCTCGGTGTGCGGATCGGTGAGCTGCACGATCACCCGGCCGCCGCCATCGGCGCTGCGGCGAAAGTCGATGCTGCGGATCGCGCGCACCGCGCTCGCCTCATCCCCGCTGTCGGAGGACGCCGCGGCCGGTGTCTCGGCAGGGGCTGCGGTGTCGGCAGGCGCCGAGCCCGAGGCCGCCGCCTGATCCGTCGCAGGGGCGCCCGCCCCCGCCGCTGTATCGGCCGCCTGCGCCACGCTCGTGTCGCCGAGCATCACGATCACGTCGTTGCCCGCCACCTGCGTCGTGTACGGCAGCATCTTGTCGAGCTCGAGCACGATGCGGCTGCGATCCTTGTCCTCGGCGGCGAGCACGGTGTCGAGACCGCCGGCGTGCACGTCGATCCGGCGCGAGGGCAGGGCGAGTGACGTCTGCGGTAGATCGATCGAGATGCGCGCCGGGTTGTCGATGGTGAAGGAGAGCGGCTGCGGCGCGGCCGCTGACAGGTGCAGGGTGAGCCGCAGTTGCTGGCCCGGCAGCGGCTGCACGTCGATCGACTGCAGGGTGCGGGCATCCGCGGCGCGCAGCGGCGCGCTGAGCGCCCCGAGCGCGAGCGCGGCAACGGCCCAGGCGAGCACGCGAAGCTTGCGGGTCGGGCTGTGGCGTTTCATGGGGTGAGGACTCCCTGCTACCGATGCGCTACTAGTTGCTCAGGGCGAGCGCGGCGGATCTCTCGATGTAGCCGCCGGTGCCGTCCGGAACGATTTCGCGAATGAGGATCTTCGATGCGGTGACCGCGGTGATCTTGCCGTCGTTCTGCCCGATGTAGTTGCCGGCGACGACGCGGTTCACGAGGCCGCCGCGGGTCTCGACCAGGCCGTACACCAGCTCGCCGAGCTTGAGCGTGCCGACCATCTTCAGCGTATCGAGCGAGAACTGCTCGAGGAATTCCCGGTTGCGCTTCGGATCCGGCCGCAGCGTCGAGCCGGAGGACGGTCCGCTCGGAACGAACGGCGAGCGCAGGTCCTCCGCCGAGTACACGAAGGTCTGGTAGGGCTTGAGCTCGGGCAGCGACTCGACGCGCCCTCCCGGCTCGCGCTTCACCTCGTTGATGAACTGCTGCAGCTGGTCGTCGGCGCTCGAGCAGGCCGTGAGGGCGGCGCACGCGAGCGCAGCAAGCGCGGCGAGCGCCGCGGCGGCGCGGCGCCCCGGCGTTGGCGGGCCGATCCGTGTGGGCCGGCGACCGAGTATGTGGCTCATCTTGAGGCGACCCCCAAGTCTCACGCGGCGTCCTCCATCAATGCGCGCCCCGGCGGCGGCTCTTGTGCTCGCTCGCCGCCTTCTGCGCCTCCGCGGCCGCGAGCTCCTCCTCGTCGAGATACCGGTACGTCTTCGCCGTGAGGTCGAGCGTGAGCTCGTCGTACGTGCCCTTGGAGTCCGGCTTGATCGAGATGTCGTGCAGCGTGACGATGCGCGGCAGCGCGGCGATGCCGCTCACGAACTCGCCGAACTGGTGGTAGCTGCCGGTGAGGCTGATCTTGATGGGCAGCTCGGCGTAGAAGTCCTGCTTCACCTCCGCGCCGGGCTGGAACAGCTTCTGCTGCAAGCCGGCCGCGAGGCCCGTCTGCGAGATGTCCACCAGCAGGTTCGGCACCTCGGTCTTGCCCGGCAGCTGGCGCAGCAGCGCGCCGAAGGAGGTCTCGATGTCGTTGAGCTGCTGCTTGTAGACGAGCAGGTTCACCGCCTTCTCGTGCTTGGTCCGGTACTCGCTGCGCAGCTGCTGCTCCTCGTCCTGGTAGCGCTGCAGCCGCACGCGCTCGGTCTGCCACACGAACATGTACGTGAGGAACGCCGTGAGGACGGCGAGCCACGCGCCGACCGCGCCCGCGCGGACGGCGAACGGCCAGCGTCCCGGGTCGCGCGGATCGAGCGAGCGCAGCTCCTCGAGCAGATTCACGGCGCCTCTCCCCTGCGGACGACGCTCGGAGCGTCGTTGCCGGCGACGGACGGCGTGTCGTCGCTCGCGCCGGAGCTCACCTGCTCGGCGTCGAGCACGAAGTTCGCGCCGTCGATGACCTCGAGGGCCGGATCGGTGAGCCACTCGGAGGAGTCGATGTTGCGCATGAAGGCCGACACGCGCGTGCTCGATTGGGCGACCCCCTCGAACTTCAAATGGGTGCCCTTCTCGGTGACGCCCGTGAGGTAGACCCCATCGGGCACCGTGCGGGCGATGGTGTCGAAGAGGTGCACGATCTCGGGCCGCGAGCGCTGCAGCTTCTCGATGATCTCCATGCGCGCGATGAACTGCTGCTTCTCGCTCTCGAGGCTGTTGATCTCCTCGATCTGCTTGTCGAGCACGCGGATCGCGCCGCGCAGCAGGTCGTTGCGGCGCTGCTGGGCGCTGATCATCGAGCTCACCATGAGGTACACGATGAAGGTGAACGCGATCGCGGCGACGGTCGCCCCGCCGAGGGCGATCCCGAAATGCAGCTTGCGCTCGCGCCGCTCGGCTTCGCGCCAGGGCAGTAGGTTGATCCGCGGCATGTCAGTCGAAGCTCCGCAGCGCGAGGCCGCACGCCGTGAGAAGCGCCGTGGCGTCGCGCTGCACCGCCTGGGCCTTGGCGCGCGAGGACAGCTTCATCTGGCCGAGCGGATCGCCCTTCTCGCCCGCGATGCCGACGCGGCTCGAGATCACGTCGGCGACGCCGGCGATGTTCGCGCAGCCCCCGCAGATGAGAATCTTCTCCGGTTGCTCGCGCCCGGACCCGGAGGCGAGGTAGAACTGCAGGGAGCGGCTCACCTGCTGCGTCATGTCGTCGATGAAGGGGTCGAGCACCTCGGTCTGGTAGTTCGCGGGCAGCCCGCCCTCTTTCTTCGCGCGGCCCGCCTCCTCCATCGACAGTCCGTAGGTGCGCATGATCTCCTCGGTCAGCTGCTGGCCGCCGAAGGCGAAATCGCGCGTGTAGACGATCTTGAGGTTCCGGAGCACGCTGAAGGTCGTGCTGCTCGCGCCGAAGTCGATCACGGCGATCGTCCGGTCGATGCCGCCGTCCGGCATCTGATGCGTCATGAGCTTGCAGGCGTTCTCGAGGGCGAAGGCCTCGACGTCCACGATCTTCGCGGAAAGCCCGGCCGCGTTCACCGCCGCCTGGCGCTGATCCACGTTCTCCGTGCGCGTCGCGACGAGGAGCACGTCGCTCGTGTCCGGGTCCTTCTCCGACGGCCCGAGCACCTCGAAGTCGTAGCTCACCTCGTCCATGGGGAAGGGGATGTACTGATCGGCCTGCATCTCCACCTGTGCCTCGAGGTCCCCCGAGCGCAGGCTGCGGGGCATTTGAATCACCTTGGTGATGGCGGCGTCACCGCTGATCGCGATGGCGACCTCGCGGCTGCGAGCGCCGGAGCGCTTGATCGCGCGGCGCACGGCCTCGCCGACGGCCTCGGCATCGACGATCGCCTTCTCGTTGATGGCGTTCTGAGGCGTCGGCTCCGCGGCGTACGCCTCGACGCGGTACTGGCCCCCCGCCATCGCAAGCTCGATGAGCTTCACGGACGAGGTGGTGATGTCGAGTCCGAGCAGCGGGCGGTACCTGCGCTGAAATAGGAACATTCTCATTCCTTATCAGTTACTTGCGCGCGCTAGCGTCCGCCGTGTGAGAGACCCCGGAGTCACTATATCTCAGCCTAAGTTAAATAGACCGTGAGAGGTCTCACGAAACGCGCCCGCCGCGGTGAGGCCGCTCCTCGCGTACCGATTCAACGAATGTCGCCGTGACCGGTCCAAGCGTCGCTGGGGAGCCGAGCACCCGGAGCATGCGGAACGCGAGCGGGAGCGAGGGGTGACGGCACCGCGTCCTGCCCGCCATGGCCCATGGCAGGCGGATGGTTTAAGGTTTGCGCCGGCAACCCCGCTGTCATAGGCGCTCACGCCCGTAGACCGGAGGCTTTGCGTCCCCACCTTTCGGTGAGTTTGCCCTTTCGAACGCCGGCTACTATGCATAGCAGTGCCAAGCGGCGCAAGCCGGTGGAGTGTTTTTGTGATGCCGGTTCTGTAAAACTGGCCGTCGGACTCGACAGGCCTCCTTGCTCTCTTAAGCTAGCGGGCCCGGGTCGCGCGTTGCAGCGCCGAGGAAGGTCGGGCGCAAGCCCACGACGAGCCCCGTGAGACCGAAATTCGTTCGAATTCTGGGATTTGTCGCCGGCTGTGTGATCCTCATCACACTTTTCGGGGTCTTCGGGCTGTCCGCAGCCTACGTGTACCTCGAGCCGTCGCTCCCCTCGGTCGAGTCGATGCGAAACGTCGAGTTGCAGGTTCCCCTGCGCGTCTATACCCGCAGCGGCGATCTGATCGCGCAGATCGGGGCCGAGCGCCGCATCCCGGTGAGCTACGCTCAGATCCCGCTCATCGTCAAGCAGGCTTTCCTCGCCGCCGAGGATGACCGCTTCTTCCAGCACCACGGCATCGATTACTGGGGCTTGCTGCGAGCCATCGCCGTCGACGTCGCCACCGGCCAGCGAGCGCAGGGCGCGAGCACCATCACCATGCAGGCGGCCCGCAACATGTTCCTGACGTTCGACAAGACCTGGCGGCGCAAGCTCGAGGAAGCCTTCCTCACCTACCGCATGGAGCACGAGTTCACCAAGGAGCAGATCTTCGGCCTCTACCTGAACGTCATCTTCTTCGGCGAGCGGGCCTACGGGGTCGCGGCCGCCGCGCAGACGTTCTTCGGCGAGCCGCTCTCCGAGCTCACCGTCGCGCAGGCCGCGACGCTCGCGGGCATCGCCCAGGTGCCCTCGCGCTACAACCCGATCGTCAATCCGCAGTACGCGCGGGTCCGCAGGACCTACGTGCTGCGACGCATGCGCGAGCTCGGGTTCGTGAGTCCCGAGGTGGCGGCGGCCGCGAACGCGGAGCCGATCGATGCGACCGAGCACGGTCCGGCGTACGACGTGGAAGGGCAATACATCGCCGAGATGGTGCGCCAGGAGATGCTCCGCCGCATCGGGCCGCGCGCCGAGACGGACGGATACAAGGTCTACACGACGATCGATGGCCGGCTGCAGACGGCCGCGAACCGCGCCGTGCGCCTCGGCCTCATCGAGTACGACCGCCGCTACGGATACCGAGGGCCGGCAGGCCACGTCGATCTCTCCGCGGGAGCGCAGCCCGAGCAGCTCGAGGCGCTCCTCGACCCGTACCCCTCGGTCGGCCTGCTGACCCCTGCCGTCGTGGTATCGATCGCCGTCACCTCGGCGGAGGTCTTCGTCAAGGCGGCCGGCGCGCAGACGGTGAGCTGGGAGGGACTGTCGTGGGCACGCAAGGCTCGCGGCGACGGCCCGCCGGGGCCGACGCCGCAGAGCGCCGGCGATGTGCTCGCGCGCGGTGACGTGGTCTACGTCGTGAGCGACGGCGAGCGCACCGCGCAGCTCGCGCAGGTGCCCGAAGCCCAGGCCGCGCTCGTCGCCCTCGATCCGCGCGACGGCGCCGTCGCGGCGCTCGTCGGAGGATTCGACTACTTCACGTACAAGTACAACCGCGCCGTGCAGGCCGAGCGCCAGCCGGGGTCCGGCTTCAAGCCGTTCCTGTACTCGGCGGCGCTCGACGCCGGTTTCACTCCCGCCTCGGTGCTGCTCGACACGCCGGTCGTGCTCGACGATCCGGGAATGGAGACGCTCTGGCGCCCCGAGGACTCGGAGCGCGACTTTCGCGGTCCGATTCGCCTGCGCGAGGCGCTCGAGTGGTCCCGCAACTTGGCGTCGATCCGCCTGCTGAGACAGATGGGCGTCCCGTACGCGACGGACTACGCGACGCGGTTCGGATTCACCCGCGAGGAGCTGCCCCAGAATCTCACGCTCGCGCTCGGGACGCTGCAGGCCTCGCCGCTGCAGATGGCCGCGGCCTACGCGGTCTTCGCAAACGGCGGCTTCCGCGTCGACCCGTACTTCATCGATCGAATCGAGGGTCCGACAGGGGATGTCGTCTGGCAGGCGCAGCCGCGGATCGCCTGTGCGCCGTGCGAGCAGCCGGCGGACCTCGCGAGCCTCGGCAAGCCGCCGGGCAGCCCCGGGGCGGTGAGTGCGCAAGGGGGCACGCCCGCGCTCGCGGGCTCGCCGCTGGCGAGCTCAGCGGCGCCGGCCGGTATGCCAGCGAGTGGTCCTGCGACGGCGGCCTCCCCGCTGTCGGTGCGCGCCCCGATGCCGTCGAGCCCGCAGCCGATGTCCGTGGCCGATCTGCTCGCCGCCGCGGACGCGATCCGCGGCGGCCGCGGGGACCTGCCGCCGGACCGTCTGGCGCCGCGCGTGATCAGTCCGCAGAACGATTACCTGATGACCGACATGCTCGCCGATGTGATCCGGCACGGCACCGGGCAGCGGGCGCTCGTCCTGCATCGCGACGATATCGCGGGCAAGACCGGCACGACCAATCAGTCGCGCGATGCGTGGTTCAACGGATTCACGCCGAATCTCGTCGCGACCGTCTGGGTCGGCTACGATGAGGAGCGCTCGCTCGGGGAGACCGAGGAGGGCAGCCGCACCGCGCTGCCGATCTGGATCTATTTCATGCGCGAGGCGCTGCGAGGCGTGCCGGAGACGACCCGTCCGATGCCCGACGGGCTCGTCACGCTGCGCGTCTCGCCGACGACCGGCCGGCTCGTGAGCGCGGAGAGTCGCGACGGGATCCTCGAGACGTTCATGGTGAATCACCTGCCCGCGGGGGGCGGCGCCGGGGCCGAGACCCAGCCCGCGCCGGATCAGACCGCGGCCGGCGATTCGCTCTTCTAGTTGCGGCCGAGCCCACGATCATGCCCAAGCATCGTCCCACTCGCAGCGACCATCTGAGACGGGCGCTCGCCCAGGAAGCGGCACGCGTGATGTCCGAGCACGGCATCGGCGACTTCCTCGCGGCGAAGCGCAAGGCGGCGGACCGCTTCGGCGTCACGGACAGCGCCGTGCTGCCGAAGAACACGGAGATCGAGGCCGCGCTCGCCGAGTACCAGCGGCTCTTCGGCGGCGCCTCGCACGCCCGCTCCCTGCATGCGCAGCGCCGTGCCGCCCTGCAGGCCATGAGGAAGCTCAGCGACTTCGAGCCGCGACTCGTCGGGCCGGTGCTCGCCGGCACGGCGACCGCGCATTCGGACGTGCAGCTGCACCTGTTCGCGGACAGTCCCGAGTCGGTCGCGATCCACCTCATGGACCAGGGCATCCCCCACGAGATCACCGCGCGGCGCGTCAAGATGAACGCGGACCGTGTGCTCGAGTATCCGGGCGTGCGCTTCGAGATCAACGATCAGCCGATCGAGGCCACCGTGTTCCCCGCCGACGGAATCCGCCAGGCGCCGGTGAGCCCGGTCGACGGACGGCCCATGCGCCGCGCCGACCTCTCCGAGCTCGAGGCGCTGCTCGAGCGCTGAGACCGGCCGGCTCGGGCGAGCGGCGGAGCGCCCTCAGGCGCGCTTGCCGATCTCGGTGTAATCGCGCCGGGTGGGCCCGGTGTACAGCTGCCGCGGCCGCCCGATGCGCATGTGGGGGTCGGAGATCATCTCCTGCCAGTGAGCGACCCAGCCGACCGTGCGCGCGATCGCGAACATCACGGTGAACATCGAGCGCGGAATGCCGATCGCGCTGTAGATGATGCCGGAGTAGAAATCGACGTTCGGATAGAGCTTGCGCGAGACGAAGTAATCGTCCTTGAGCGCGATCTCCTCGAGGCGCAGCGCGAGCTCGAACAGCGGATTGTCCGCCCGCCCGAGCTTGGCGAGCACCTTGTAGCACATCTCGCGGATGATCTTCGCGCGCGGATCGAAGTTCTTGTAGACGCGGTGCCCGAAGCCCATCAGCCGGAAATGGCTCGAGCGGTCCTTCGCCATGGCGAGGAACTTCGGAATGTTCTCGACCGTGCCGATCTGCTCGAGCATCGCGAGCACCGCCTCGTTCGCCCCGCCGTGCGCCGGCCCCCAGAGCGCCGACACGCCCGCGGAGATCGCGGCGTACGGATTCGCGCCGGTGCTGCCGGCGAGCCGCACCGTCGAGGTGCTCGCGTTCTGCTCGTGGTCCGCATGCAGGATGAACAGCAGGTCGAGCGCCTGGGCGGCGACCGGATCGACCTGGTACGGCTCGCAGGGGACGGCGAAGAACATGTGCAGCAGGTTGCTGCAGTAGTCGAGGTCGTTGCGCGGGTAGATGAACGGCTGGCCGAGGGAGTGCTTGTGGGCCGCCGCCGCGATCGTCGGCATCTTCGCGACGATGCGGTGCGCGAAGATCTCCCGGTGGCGCGGGTTATAGATGTCCATCGAGTCGTGGTAGAACGCCGAGAGCGACGCGACCACCGCCGACGCCATGGCCATCGGATGGGCGTTGTGGTGAAAGCCGTTGAAGAAGCGCAGCAGCGTCTCGTTGATCATCGTGTGATGCTGGATGCTGCTCGTGAACTCATCGAGCTGGCGGCGGGTCGGCAGCTCGCCGTACAGGATGAGATAGCACACCTCGGTGAACGTGCTCTTCTCCGCGAGCTGCTCGACCGGCAAGCCGCGGTAGAGCAACACGCCCGCATCCCCGTCGATGTAGGTGATCTTGCTCTCGCACGAGGCGGTGACGCCGAACCCCGGGTCGTAGGTGAAGAGGTCGTAGTCCTTGTAGATCGCCGCCACGTCGATGACGCTCGGCCCGATCGTGCCGGCCTTGAGGGGAAGGTCGGTCTTCTTGCCTGTGGCGCGGTCGCCAAGCTCGAACTTGCTCTCGGTCATTTTGATGGCGCTTCTGCGGGCGGGCCCGCGCACACCCGATGTTGCGCGGACGATACCGAGCGTTACACGGTCCGCGAACGGAATCAAGGCGGCTGTGCGCCGCGGGCGAGCGGTGGTCGCGGCAGCGCGCCTGTGCCGCCGGCGACGGTCAGCGGGAGTCAGCGACGGTCAGCGGCGGCTCGCCGCGGCGCCGTACTTCTTGCGGAACTTGTCCACGCGGCCCGCGGTGTCCACGATCTTCTGCTTGCCGGTGTAGAAGGGATGGCAGTTCGAGCACACCTCGACGTGCAGATCGTGGCCGAGCGTCGAGCGCGTCGTGAAGGTGTTCCCACAACTGCAGACGACGTTGATCTCTTGGTACTCGGGATGAATCGACGCTTTCATGGCTCGGCTCGCAAAGCTGGCGCGCCCTCGCGGAAAAGGGCGCGGGAGTTTACAGGCGAATCGCCGGGTGCTCAAGCGCCGCAACGCCCGCCTTTCACGCTGCCTGTTCTCGGCGCTCCGGACGTCCTTGGCGGCCTCTGCCCAAGGGCCCCAACTATCCACAGAAGCTGTGGATAAATCTGTGGACACCGCCGAGCCGGAATGGGCGAAATCCGCGCGAGATTGCATTTTTGTGACCCTGGCTAAAAAATAACCAGACATTTTCACACTTGTTCATCAATTACTTGCGGGCGTCTCATGCAGCGAGTTGGCGGGTATCGCGCGTAATTTGCTCATTTACCGATAGGCCAGTGCGGGCCTGTGTATAACGGGCGCGTCACCGCACCCTGGCCATCCTCGGCAGCTAGTTGACAGTGCCTCGCCGCTGGTGGCATGGGCTCACCGCGCGGACCGCCGGACCCTCCGGCGGATGCACCGGCGCTCTGCTCAAGCGGTACGGCCCCGCGCCAAGGCCGCCGAATCCGGCAGAAACCTCACGAGCAGGTCGTTGAGGAAGCGTGCGCCGAGTGGGGTCGTCCTCCAGTGCGTGTCCGCGCGGGCTGCCGTGCCGGCGCGCGTCATGAGCCCGAGCTCTTGAAGGCTCGTGAGCGTGGGCTCGACCACGCTCGCACTCAGGCCCGTCCGCGCCTCAAACAAGGCGGAGTCGAACCCCTCCGTCAGGCGCAGCGCGTTCAGCATGAACTCGAAGGGCAGATCGCCTGGCTCGACCGTCCTGCGCGTCGCGGACCCCGCGGGGGCCGCGAGGTAGCGGCGCGGCTCACGCGTCTGGGCCGTGCGGGCGATGCAGCGCCGAGCAGGATCGGTGAGCTTCCCGTGCGCGCCGGCCCCGACGCCCAAGTAATCGCCGAACCTCCAGTAATTGAGATTGTGGCGCGCGAGCCGGCCCTCCCGCGCATACGCGGAGGTCTCGTACTGCGCGAAGCCCGCGGCGGCGAGGCGCTCCTGGCAGGCCGCGAGCATGTCCGCGGCCGCATCCTCCGCCGGCAGAGCCGGCGGCGCCGCGGCAAACACGGTGCCCGCCTCGATCGTGAGCTGGTAGTGAGACAGATGCGCCGGACCGAGGGCGAGCGCGCGCTCGACGTCCTCGATTGCGCCGCGCGGGTCCTGCCCCGGCAGGCCGTACATCAGATCCAGATTGAAGTTGGCGAGGCCGGCCGCATGCAGCTCCTCCGCGGCCCGACAGGTCTCCTCGGGCGAGTGAATCCGGCCGAGCGCGTGCAGCGCGCCGCGATCGAAGCTCTGCGCGCCGAGCGAGACTCGGCTCACCCCGGCTGCCCGATACTCCCCGAAGCGCCCGCGCTCAATGGTGCCGGGGTTGGCCTCGAGCGTGATCTCGATGTCCTCGGCAAAGCCCCACAGCGCCCGTGCCGCCGCGAGCACTCGCTCGATGGCCGCGGGCGGGAACAAGCTCGGCGTGCCGCCGCCCAGGAACACGCTGATGAGCGCTCGTCCGGCCCCCTCCGGCGCCTGCGCCGCCATGTCCTCCATCAGTGCCTCGACGTACCGCTCCACCGGCAGCGCGCCCCGCAGCGTGTACGAGTTGAAATCGCAGTACGGACACTTGCGCACGCACCACGGAAAGTGCACGTAGAGCGCGAGCGGAGGCCGCGCGAGGGGCGGCGGCGCTTCGCGGCGCAGCGGCGGTGAGGGCGGGACGGCGGACATCTCGAGCCATCCATGCCGCCGCAGCGCGGCGGAGTCAAGCCTCACGCCCCAGCGCGGGGTCGAAGCAGGGACAGGAGCGAGGAGAGGGCGAGCGCGCGGTGGCTCACCGCGCTCTTCTCCCGAGGCTCGAGCTCGGCCGCGGTGCGCTCGCCGCCTCGCGGCAGGAAGATCGGGTCGTAGCCGAAGCCCCCGTGACCCCGCGGGGCCGTCGCGA